>JANNTF010000115.1:0-11490 GCA_031403455.1 Alphaproteobacteria bacterium
CCGGAGGGAGGCAATCAGGCACATACATCACACATGCATGCGCAAAACATACTGTTTGCGGCAGCAGCACCCAATGCATGCGGTCAGCAATGGATTGATCTTGGGCACGTACTTGTACTTCTTGGAAAAGTTTGCAGCACACACAGTGACACATGGGACAGCCCGGCCGACGCGGTGGGACCGCGTCGGCCGGACACGATCTCATTGCACGGACGCTTCGCGATCACGCTTGGTACTGCGCCAAGATCGCCCAATCGACATCGATACCGAGGCCCGGCGCATCCGGTAGTCGCGCGCGGCCATTGGCGAAATTGATGCCCCCGATGAAGGGATCGGGCGGTCCGATGTTCAGGAACGACACATGCCCCTCGCAATCCACGGGCATGGGGTATTTCGCGATCGCCGCGATGTGACAGCAAGCCGTGTCGCCGATGCGCGTATAGGGATTGGTATCGACGCTGACCGTGATGCCAGCGGCCTCGCAGATCGCGATGGTCTGCGCCGCGGGAAAGAACCCGCCGATGCGGTTGAGCTTGAGCACGATGCGATCGCAGGCCTGACGGCGCACGAGTTCGAGCATGCGCTCGGGCGACCACACGCTCTCGTCGAGAATCACCGGCACGAAGCTGCGCGCCTTGATTTCCGCCGCGCCCGTGATGTCGTCATAGCCCAGCGGCTGCTCGATCGAGAGATTGTCGTGCCCGCGAAACCGCTCGAGCACCGCGACGGTCCAGGCCGCACTGCGCCAGCCCTGGTTCGCATCGGCATCGATATAGACGTGGCGCGGCGTCGCCTCGAGCGCGGCCCCCAGCTTGGTCAATTCGGACTCGAAGTTCTCGCGGTTCCAACCCTTCGAGAGCATCACGTCCCCGACCTTGATCTTCAGGCCCTCGAAGCCGCGCGCCGAATAGTCGACGCAGGCCTTGGCCATCGCCTCAGGCGTCTTGTGATAGAGATTCGTCAGCAGCGAGAATTCGGTGCGATGGGCGCCGCCGAGCAACGCGTGCACGGGCACACCACGCGCTTTACCGGCGAGATCGTAGAGCGCCATGTCGACGCCCGAGCGCGCGCCACGTCCGCCGGGCATGCCGCCGCCGACCGCACCTTCCATCAGGTGGTGGCAGAGCGCGAAATTGGTCGGGTCCCTCCCCTTCAGCGCCGCGGCGAACGCCTCGACGATCGAGACCAGCATCGGTGTCGTCTCGCCGAGATACCACGTCTGACTCGTGACCTCGCCCACGCCATAGCTGCCGTCCTCGGCGGTCACCCTGACGATCACGCAGGGCGGCGCGCTCGGCCAGACATACTCGTCATCGACCCAGGCTTCCTTGATGATCTTCGGCTTGAGCGCGAAGGCGTCGATAGCGGCGATTTTCATGGGTCGTGTCCTCGTGCTTTGAAAACGATGCGGCGTCAGCTCATCCAGCTGCCGCCGGTGATGTCATAAGCGGCACCGGTGACGTAGGACGCCTCCTCGGAGCAGAGGAAGGCCACGACCCGCGCGATCTCGTCGGGATAGCCGACCCGACCCATCGGAATCGCGGGCGCGCGGTCCTTCGCCTGCGGCAGGCCGCGCTTCCCGCTCTCCTCGTCGATGAGTCTGCGCATCGTCGTGTCGACGATCAGGCCGGGACAGACGCAGTTCACGCGGATGCCGTGCGGGGCCATCTCGAAAGCGAGCGACTGGGTGAAGCCGATCACCGCGAATTTGGTCGCGGCATAGGCGCCGTAATTGGCCGCGCCGCGCTTGCCCAGCCATGAGGCAAGATTGACGACCGTGCCGCGCTTGCGCGCGACCATGCCGGGCATCACCGCCCGGCTAGTGTTGAACACGCCGTCGACGTTCACGGCGAAGCTGTCATGCCAATCCTGCTCCGGCACCTCGAGCAACGGCCCGATGCGCGCGATGCCGGCGTTGTTCACGAGAATGTCGACCGGCCCGAGCGCCGCCGCGATCGCGCCCGCCGCTTCCGTGATCGAAGCGCTCGACGCCACGTCGCCCACCTCACCCGCCGCATGACGGCCAAGCGCCCGGACTTCACGCGCCACCGACTCGACGCCGGCGGTGATGGTGTCGACGATGCCAATATCCGCGCCATCACGCGCGAGCGTCAACGCGATCGCCCGGCCGATGCCACCCGCCGCGCCGGTGATCAGCGCCACTCTGCCCTTGAATCGTGCCACCACGTGCTCCGCGCTCACTGCGCCGTCATGCCGCCGTCGATCGTGACGATCGTACCGACGGCGAAGCGGCTCTCGTCGCTGGCGAGGAACAGGATGCAATCCGCCATCTCCTCGGCGGTGCCGAGCCGCCCGATCGGCTGGCGCGCCTCGAGGCCCTTGCGGAAGGCGACCGGATCCGGTGCGCGCGCCATCACGTCGTCATAGTACGGCGTGTCGATCGTGCCGGGCGCGATCGCGTTGCAGCGAATACCCTCGGCGACATGGTCGAGCGCGATCGCGCGGGTGAGGGCCGCGACCGCGCCCTTGGAGGCGACATAGGCGGCGCGATTGCGGATGCCGATGGACGCGACCACCGACGCGACGTTCACGATCGCCCCGCCGCCATTCACCTTCATGGCCGGAATGGCATGCTTGCAGCAGAGATAGACGCCGCGGACATTGACGGCCATCAGGTCGTCCCATTCCTGCTCCGCGATGTCGACGACCGTGCCGAAGGTGCCGTAGCCGGCATTGTTCACGATCACGTCGAGCCGCCCGAACTGCTTCACCGTCCCTGCAACCATGCGCTCGACGTCGACGGCCTTCGACACGTCGACGGTGAGAGCGATGGCGCCCGGCAACTCCCCGGCGACCGCCGCCGCGGCTTGCGCGTTGCGGTCGGCGACGACGAGCTTGGCGCCCTCACGCGCGAAGACGCGACAGGTGGCGCGGCCGATGCCGGACCCGCCACCGGTGACGATGCACACCTTGTCCTTGAGACGCATGATCAAGCCTTATCCTTCACCCAGCGCATGATGTGTATGGCGACCGCGACGAGTTCGCCGTTCTGGTTCCTGACCTCGAGCGCCGCCTTGGACTGGCGCTTCACCGGATCGACCTCGTTGACCGTATAGGTGAGATTGACGGTGTCGCCGATCCGCACCGCGCCGAGGAACCGCACGCGATCGTAGCCGAGGCTGACGGGCGTCTCGTCCTTCGCCGTACCCTCGCACTGCGCGATCATCATCGTCGAGCAGGTCGACATGTAACCGACCAGCAGCGCGCCATGGGCGATGCGCGAGCCGTATTTCGAGCCTTTCATGTAATGCTCGTTCACATGGTTGACCGAGAAATCCCCGGTGATGCCGGCGAACATGTAGATGTCGGTCTCGCCGACCGTCTTGGCGAATGTCACGCGGTCGCCGAGCTTGACGTAGAAATCGCTCACGAAGCTTTCCTCCTGCCGAGTTCAGCGCAAAGCCGCGCCGGTTTCCGAATCGAAGAGATGGAGATTCTCGATCGCGATCGCCGCGGCGATCGTCTCACCCGGCGCGAAGATCCGCTCGGGATCGATCCCGGCGAGACGGAAATCGCCGCTGCCGATCCGCACCGCCAGCAACTGCTCGTCGCCGAGTTGCTCGGTCACCATCAACCGGCCGGTGAGCCCGACATGATCATCGCCCGACGCCTCGCCGAGCCGCGCATGCTGCGGCCGCACGCCGACGACGACGGATCTTCCCGCATGCGCGGCCAGTCCCGGTGCGAAACGTGATGGTATCGCCAGAGTCAGACCATGACCGCTCAGCGCCATGCCGGCACTCGTCGTCTCCGCGCGCATCTCCAGGAAGTTCATGGCCGGCGAGCCGATGAAGCTCGCCACGAAGCGGTTGCGCGGACGCCGATAGAGCTCCAATGGCGTGCCGACCTGCTGCACGAAGCCATCCTTCATGACCACGATCCGGTCGCCCAGGGTCATGGCCTCGACCTGGTCATGGGTCACGAAGACGGCAGTCGTCGGCACACGTTGGCGCAGTTCCTTGATCTCGAGCCGCATCTGCGCGCGCAGTTGGGCATCGAGGTTCGAGAGCGGCTCGTCGAATAGGAACACAGCGGGGTTGCGCACGATGCAGCGACCCAGCGCGACGCGTTGCTGCTGACCGCCCGAGAGCTGGCGCGGCCGCCGATCGAGCAACGGTTCGATCGACAGGATCCGGCTGACGCGCTGAATCTCGGCGTCGATCTCCGTCTCCGGCACGCGGCGATTGCGCAGACCGAAGGCCAGATTGTCGTAGACCGTCATGTGCTGGTAGAGCGCGTAGTTCTGGAACACCATCGCGATGTCGCGATCCCGAGGCTGCAGTTCGTTCACCACGCGTCCGCCGATGGCGATCGTGCCGCCGGAAATGTCCTCGAGCCCCGCGATCATCCGCAGCGTCGTTGACTTCCCGCAACCCGACGGGCCGACGAGCACGACGAATTCGCGATCGGCGATCGTCAGATTGAAATCCGCCACCGCGACGACATTGCCGTAGCTCTTGCTGAGATTGGTGATGACGAGTTCGGCCATTGGTCAGACCTTCAATCCGCGGATCACGTATTTCTGGCCGAAGATCGTCACGATCAGCGCCGGCCCCAGCGCAAGCACGCCCGTGGCGCTCATGAGGTGCCAATCCATGCCGAGTTCGTGGACGAACTGCGCCATCACCACGGTCAGGATCTGCGTCTGATGCGACGTCAAGATCAGGGCGAAGAGGAACTCGTTCCAGGTGTAGAGCCAGCACAGGATCGCCAGCGCCGTCAGTCCGGGAATCGCCGCCGGCATGGCGACGCGCCAGAACGCGCCCCAGCGCGAACAGCCATCGATCATCGCGGCGTATTCCATCGACGGATCGATGCCGTCGAAGAAGCCTTTCATGATCCAGGAGAAGAAGCAGATATGCACCGCCACATGCGGCAGCAGCAATCCCCAGTAGGTGTCGAAGATGCCCAGCGACTGCGTGACGAAATAAAGCGGCAACACCCAGGACACATAGGGCACACAGCGAAACACATAGATCAGGGAGAACCACGTCGTCGGAATCGGTCCCTTGAAGCGCGAGAGCATGTAGCCCGACGTCACGGTCACGCCGAGCGAGATCACCGTCGCCAGCGTCGAGATCATGAAGCTGTTGAACATGCCCTTGAGCACCGCCTCCTGGACGATGACCTCGAGGAAATTATCCAGCGTGAAATCCGTGCCGCGATGGACGTAGTAGACCGCGTAGCCCGGGCGCAGCGCGGTCAGCACCAGCCAGAACACGGGGAAGGCGAAGATAAGACATACGCCGATCGCGGCGAGTGCGAAGAGCATTCGGCGGCCCCCGGGCGCGAGCGCCTCGAAGAAGCCTTTCGACCGTGCGAGGGGCGCGCGATTGGCCGCTGTCATTTCGAGACCTCGACCCAGCGATTGAGGATGCGATAGAGGAGCATCGCGAAGATGACGATGATGATCGCGCCGACGATCGCCGCCGCGGATCCGCGCCCGAAATTGAGAAACTGGAACGCTTCGACATAGGCGTAGATGCTGAACACCTCGGTCGCACGCGCGGGTCCGCCACCCGAGATCGTCCACACGATGTCGAAGGTCCGAAAGGCGTCGATCGAGCGGATCACGATGCAGACGACCATCACGGGCCGGAGCATCGGCAGGGTGATATAGCGGAACATGCGCCATGGACTGGCAGCGTCGATCTGCGCCGCCTCGAAGGGTTCGGGCGGCAGGCTCTGCAGCCCGGCGAGCAGCAGCAGCGTGAACCATGGCGTCCATAGCCAGACATCCGTGAGCAGGATGGCGAAGAATGCCGTCCAGCGCTGCGTGAGCCAGGCCAGCGGCTCGATGCCGAACAGACCGAGGAACGCATTCACGACGCCGAACTGATCGTTGAACATCCAGCGCACCATGATCGCCGCGATCACCGGCGCGACCATGAGCGGCAACAGGATCACCGTCTGGACCAGCCAGCGTCCGGCGAAACGCCGATTCAACAGCATGGCCAACAGCAATCCGGCGGCCAGCGAAATCGCCACGCTCGCGAACATGAAGCCGAAGGTGTTGGGGAGCACGATCGTCAGGAACTCGCGATCGCCAAGGACGTAGAGGTAGTTCTTCAATCCGACCCAGGTCTTCTGCGGGTCGTGCAGCGACCAGTCGCGAAAGCTCGCATTGGCGCCGGCGAAGATCGGAACGATCTGGAAGGCGATCAAGGCCAGCACGGCCGGCGCGATCAGCGCGATCATGAATCGCTGCTTCTCGTCGAGGCCGAGAATCCTGCGGCGTGCGATCATCGTCCGTGTTGGTTCGGGAGTCGGCGGGAAGATACTGCGCGGCCGGTGCTGTCTGCCCCAGCCGCGCAGGTCACGACAAATCGTCGGTCAATTGCCCTGCGCTGCGCGCCGGACCTTCTCGACATTTTCCTGGAGCACTTTGCCGATATCCTCGCGCTTGCCGGACAAGGCGCCGATCACCGCGTCCGAGTAGGCCTTGTGCACGGCTGGCCACTCCGCGAAGTAATAGGCGGAATGCGTGACCGGCTTCTGATCGAACACCGCGTGCTTCAGCATGCGGAAATCGGGATCCTGCGCGGCGATCTTGTCCCAGAGCTTGATGTTCGGCGGCGGGCCGCCCGTCTTCTTCCACATCTCCACCTGGCCTTCTTCGTCGCCCATCATGAAGCCGAGCATTTCCTTCGCGAGCTTCTTGCGATCCGCGGGCACGCCCTTGGGAATGGCCCAGCCCCAGACCTCGTTCCAGGATGTCGGACGTTGCGCGCGCGGCCCGACCGGGAACGGCGCCATGCCGATCTTGCCCGAGATCCGCGACCGCTTGGGATCGTTGAACTCGCCGAAATGCGTGGAGTCCACGAGGGTGAACGCGGATTCTCCCGCCATGAAGATCGCATTGGCCTCGTTGCGGCCGTAGGCGGTCATGCCGGGCGGACTGATTTTATGCGTGTTGATCGCATCCCACCAAAACTCGACGACCTCGCGGTGGCAGGGCTCGGCGATCGCCGGTTCGAAATTCGCGGCCTTGAGCTTGGCATTGTCGCGCTCGAACAGCGGCTTCAAGATGTCGCAATTATTGGCCCACATCGACCACCACAGGCTGAACCACGTGTTGTTCATCGACATGCCGCCGACCTAACCCCACTTGACCGTGCCTTCCGTCTGGAGCCGCTGCCCGGTCGAAACCAATTCGGCGAAGCTCTTCGGCACCTCCTCGGGCTTGAGCAGATCGGCGCGGTAGAAGAACGTGCCCACCGTGTGCGCCATCGGCACGACCGTCATCTTCTTGTCTTCGCTCCAGAACGCGTCGAGCGGCCATTTGTCGGCATTCGCCATACCCGGCACGTCATCGGTCGGCTCCAGCCATTTCTGCCACAGCTGGCCCCAATCATCATTGTGCCAGATCACGTCGAACTGATCGTTGCCCGACGTCAGCGTCGCGGTGACCTTCTCCATGAACACGCTGTAGGCCATCGCCACGCGCGTCAGCTTGACGTTGTTGGCCTTGGCCCATTTGTCCATGATGTCGAGCGAAGCGTCCTGAATCGGGTTCTTCATGTACCCGACCTTCAACTCGCGCTGCTGCGCGACACTCGGTGACGCGATGCCGGCCGATATGGCCAGCGTCACCGCGGCTGCGACGACGGAACGTCGCATGATCGTAGATCCCCATTTCATTGCGTTCTCTCCCCCAATGATCGCGGCGGCTGCGTTCCTCGAGACGAAACGCCCGATCACCCTAACGGCAGCCCGAGCCGATTGACAACCATCGCCATCGGCGGCGCGGCGCGTTCAATCCTTGGCGAGACGCACGATTCCATCGCGCGCCATCGCGGCGATCTCCGCGGCGCCGTATCCGAGTTCGGTGAGCACATCCTGCGTCTGCGCGCCGAGTGCCTGGGGCGGCAGCGCCATCTCGGCGGCTTGTCCATCGTAGCGCACGGGGTGATTGACCAGGGTGACCGGCGCCTTCATGGGTCCGACGCCCGATCCCGTGACCAGGCACTCCATGTGCTTCACCTGCGGATCGGCGGCGATCTCGGCGTAGCCTTGCACCCGTGCGTGCCAGATCTTCAACGGCTCCATCCGCTTGATCCAATGCGCCGTGTCGCGTGTCGCCAGAACGGCGGCGATGGCGTCGCCGATTTCCTCCTTGCGCTCCCAGCCGTCGCGCTCGGTGAACTCCGCGATGCGCGGCGCTTCGAGCGCCTCGGCGATCAGCTTCAGCGGCGCGAGCGAGACCGCGAGATGGCCGTCGGTCGTCGCATAGACGCCATAGGGAGCCGCGTAGTACCAGCCCGCGACGTGCTTGGGCGCCTGCACGGAAGCCGGACGGGGCGATGCGTTCAACCATCCGACCAGCGATTCCGCCTGCAGGTCGAGCGCCGCTTGCATCAGGCTCACATCGACGCGGCAGCCCTGGCCGTTGCGCGTGCGGCGCACCAGGGCCGCCAGCACGCCCATCGCCAGCAGCGCCGCGCCATGATGATCGACAGCCGAGACGCCGACCGGACGCGGCCCCGATGCGGCCTGGCCCGTGATCGCCATCAGACCGAACAGCGCCTGCGCCAGCAGATCCTGGCCTGGCCGCTCCTTGTAGGGTCCATCGGGGCCATAGCCCGAGGCCGAGGCGTAGATCAGCGAGGGCTTGCGCTGCTTCAGCGCCTCGTAGCCGAAGCCGAGCTTGTCCATGACGCCGGGCCGGAAATTCTCGGTCACCACGTCGGCGGCGTCGATCAGCTTGAGCGCGATCTCCTTGCCCTTCGCCGATTTGAGATCGATTGCGACGTTGCGTTTGTTCCGGTTGGCGCAGAGATGCAGCATGCTCTGCCCATCGCACCAGAGATCGCCGCTGCTCCAATGCCGCTGATAGCCGCCTTCGGGCGTCTCGATCGCGATCACCTCCGCGCCGAGGTCACCCAGCACCTGGATGCCCATCGGTCCCATGAGAAAGTGATTGAAGCTGACGACACGCGTCCCATGCAGCAGATCGAGCATTGGTCACTTCCTTGATTGTGAGGACGTCGCACGGGCGCTCTGAATGCCTGCGGGGCGTGACTCCCCCGAGTCACGCCCCGCGTCCTCCCCCCCGGCCGGCTCTGAAATCTGTGTTACTCCGCAGCCTGCGCCAGCGCGCCATCAGGCCCGATGCCTGACTGGTGCAGCGCCTGCTTCAAGCACTCGATCTCGGCGCTGGACAGCTTCAACAGCGGTGGACGCACCACCGCGCGACGCAGGCGCCCGAGCAGCACGAGGCACTCCTTCATGCGGTTATGCATGTCGAGGAAGGGCGGCGCGTAGAACGCCTGCTGCATCGGATAGAGACGATCATTGACCGCCTGCGCGGCCCGCAGATCCTTGGCCTTGACCGCCTCGAACAGGGCGACCTGCAGATCGGCGACGACGCTCCCGGCGCCGGAGAGCAGCCCATTGGCGCCCATGGTCAGCGACGCCATCAGCCACGCGCTGTGTGTGGTGAGCACATTCACCGGCCGCGGCAGCGATTGCAGCAGACGCGTATGACGCTCATGCAGCATCGGATCGGCGCACCAATCCTTGATCGCGCGCACGGAGGGCACCGCCTCGATGATCTTCATCAAGGTCTCGGTCGGATAGCCGAGCCCGGTCGCCATCGGATACTGGAAGAGAATGATCGGCAGATCAGTCGCATCGGCGATGCGCTTGAAATGGGCGATCGCCATCTCCGGTCTCAACTGGCCGCCCATCGCCATGCTGTTCGGCGGAAAGACCAGCAGCGCGGCGGCGCCTTCCTCGGCCGCCATGCGCGCGAGCCGCGCCGCTTCGAGGCCACCATCGGCATAGACGCCATTCACGAGCGGCAGGCGGTCGCCGATCTCCGCCACCGAGATCGCTAGGATCCGCCGCTGTTCGTCGAAGCTGCAGGCATGGACCTCGGACGCGTGGCCATTCACCGTGATCGCCGTCAGGCCGTGCACGCCCGCGACGTGGCTGAGATGCCGGCGGGTCTCCGCTTCATCGATCGACAGATCCTCGTTGAACGCCAGCAAGGTTGCCGGGATGACGCCGCTTGGTTCAGGGAAACGCTTCTGGGCCATCGCGCTCGCTCTTCCCTCGTCCTTGAGAAACCGCCAGGACAATGGCACCGGCACTGCGATCGCGGCAACTCGTTTTCGTATTCGTTTGTGTGCCTACGAAACACGTTGCGCGACGTCGGCATCACCGTGAGCGTGGCATGCGCTAGCGATGCGTGAACACCGGCGCTCGCTTGCCGAAGAAGGCTTTGACGCCTTCCTTGCAATCCGCGGATTCAAACACGTTGGCGCTCAGCGGCAGCGACGCACGCACGGCGTTCTCCTCCGCGGTATCGAACGCCATGTCGACGGAATGCTTGAGCATCTCCAGCGCCACGGCCGGCCGGGTCGCCAGTGTGCGCGCCATGCCGAGGGCAGTCGCCAGCGCCTCGCCCCTGGGCACGACCCGGTTGATCAGCCCCCAGGCCTGGGCCGTCTCGACCGCGACCGGCTCGCCGAAGAACATCATCTCCTTGGCACGGCCCTCGCCGATCCGCCGCGTCACGCGCACCGTCCCGCCGCTCCCCGGGAACACGCCGAGCTTGACCTCCGGCAGCGCGACGACCTGCCCGGCTTCGGCGACGAGCAGATCGCAGCAGACCGCGAGCTCGAGCCCACCGCCCAAGGCGAGACCGTTGAGCGCGGCGATGGTCGGACGCGGGAATTGATTGACCCGGCTATAGGCCTCGTTCTCGAGCGCCAGTTTCTTGGGCACCACCTCGCCCGCGGTCATCATGTCCGGGAATTCCTTGATGTCCGAGCCAGCGCAGAACGCCTTGGTCCCCGAGCCGGTCAGGACCAGAACCCGCACCGATCTGTCGGTCGCGAGACGCCCGACCAACGCATTCAGATCGCGCGTCAGCTGCAAGGTCACGAGGTTGAGCGGCGGATTGTTCAAGGTCACCAACGCGACCCCGTCATCGATCGTGCATGTCACTGTACCCGTCGCCATCGATTCCTCCTGCAAGCCGATACGTCGAGCGGATGGTGAAGGCGATCGGCGCGAATTGAAAGCACGCAACCGACATACCGGATGATCGAGGTTCGACATCGGCGCATTGATCAACGAGACTGCCGGTTGTCAGCCGTTTCGAACACCGTCCCTTCCGACCGATCGAGTCATGAGATGCGGCTTCGCAGCGCGCTAATTTCCATCGCTCTGGCGCTCGGCACGCTGGCCCTCGCCGAGCTGATGTTTCGCGCCTTCACGTGGACGCCCGTGAGTGCGGAGCGCATCTCCGATGGGATCGGCGGTCAGCGCTACGCATTCTATCCAGGTGGCGCGGGCGACTTGGTGCCCAACCAGGATGGCCATTGGCTGATCTGGCACCATCGTCCGTACCACGTGGAGAGCAACAGCCTCGGCCTGCGCTCGCGCGAGGAGCCGCGCGCGGGCGCGCTGCACATCATCGCCACGGGCGATTCCTTCACCTTCGGCCACAGCGTCGGCGAC
>JANNTF010000116.1:0-2606 GCA_031403455.1 Alphaproteobacteria bacterium
CTCCGCCATCGCGCGCTGCAGCGCCGCGGCACAGCGGACGCTGTCGACGACGCTGGCGAATTCGACCAGCAACCCGTCGCCGGTCGTCTTCACGATCCGCCCGTGATGTGCCGCGATTGTCGGATCGATCGTCTCCGAGCGCAGCGTCTTCAACCGCGCCAGCGTGCCTTCCTCGTCGACCCCCATCAGTCGTGAATAGCCGACGACATCGGCGGCGAGGATCGCGGCAAGCCGGCGCGTCGCGGTCATTCGGGAAATCCGGTCAGGTCGATGCCCGTCGTGATGCGGTCGTAATCCGTCGGATCCTTGTAGCGCTGTCGCGCCCGTCGCAGCTCGCGGCGAGTCATGGATCGCGACGCGGCCAGGTCGGCGATGATGCTTGCGGCCTCATCGAGGCGTCCCGACTGGGCCAGGGCACAGGCGAGGTAGAATTTGTGGTTCGGACCACGCGGGTTCTCCTGCACCGAACGGCTCAGCCACTCGATCGCCTCCGGCAAATCCCCGCGCAGCAGATGATTGCTGCCGAGGAAAAACTTCCACGACGGGGCAATCACATCGAATGGGCTGAGCCGCAGCGCGCGGGTGGCGTGGTCGATGGCCGTTGCATAGTCACCAGCATTCCTTCGCAGCAACGCACTGCCGCCGAGGGCGATGGCGGAGTTGGGATTGAGGGTCAATGCCCGATCGAGCCACTGAACCGACAGATCGGGATCTCCCTCCAGGGTCATCGATCCGAGGCCAGCGTATGTCAAAGCGACCGGATCGTCCGACGCCAGCTGCACGGCCAGCCGCAGGGCGCGCAATCCTTCCTCGGCCTCCGCGTCTTCGTCGTCGGCCCATTCCCTGATCCGCCTGCGACCAAGGCACAGACCGACAATGCTGTGCGGCAAGCCATAGCGCGGATCGATCTCCGCCGCGCGCCGTGCCAGCGTCAAGGCGCGCTCCGTGCCTTCGCGGGTCCACAGCCAGATTTCGCCGATGGCGCGTAGCACCAGATCATAAGCCTGCAGGTTCTCGGGCGGCTTGCGAAACGCGCGCTCGATCTCGGCGCGGGCGTTCGAGGGCTCGATCGCGCCGACCACGCTCGTGGTCACGCGGTCCTGTGGAGTAAGCCGGGCTACGTCCCGGGTTTCGGGCTACGTCCCGGGTTTCGCGGGTTTCGCAGCACACCCGATCAGATCAATTCGAGCGCTTTGCTCCCGTTTGGAACCGCATCGGTCACCAATCGGCGGTCCATCGTCGCCAATCGGCCGCCATGGGCTCGTGCAAGGGCGAGGAGATAGCTGTCGGTGACCTGGGCGTGGCTCGATAGTCGCCCGCAGTCGACATGCGATGTGTCGACGACGCTGATCTTGTCAGCCCAGAACGCGTGTCCGGGGAGACTGCGCAGCGCCGTCAGGGACTGCGCGACGATGGCAGGTGAGCCAGGAGAATTCGGATAGCGTGCGTGGCCCACGATCCTCAGCAGCCCGTTTTCGGTTATCGGGCATGTCGCAAAGTTCTTCCGGCCAACACGGGCGAACCATTCATGGGCCGAGTCGTGCTGGACATGAGCGGGATCGACGAGTGCCACGAGCACGTTCACGTCGAGCAGGAAGGTCGTCACGTCGTCTCATCGCGCAGACGATTGACGATCGCGAGCGTCACGGCAGCCGCGCCCTTGCGTGCAGGAAGCAGGGGTACGCCATTGCGCACGGTCCGCGATCCACGGTCCCGGCGATTGAGGCCTTGCCGCGCCAAATCGGAGATCACCTCCCCGACACTCTTCCGGTCCCGCTCCGCGAGATTCTTGGCAGCGGCGAGAACATCATCGTCGATCGCGAGCGTCGTGCGCATCTGGAGCCCTCGAGGGATTGACTGATGTTCCGCATCATGCATCAAACATCACAGCACGGCAACCGCCGAAGAACCGAACTCGCGACGGACGCGGCGCGCGGTCAATCGCCGTGGTTTAGGTCGGGGAAGACTTGTTCGACGCGGGGGCGGGCGGTGAGGGCCGGCAAACGCGTTCCAGACCACGCTTTTTGGCTCTCTTTGAACGGATTCTTTCCTTGCAATAGCGTGGTCTGGAACGGGTTGCGCTCCCTATCCGGCGCTGGTCAACGAACCGGAAGCCGTATCGCGGGCCGTCGCCGCCGCCACCGAGATCACGGGCGACGGCGCGCGCGTGGCGGCCGAAGGCGAATTGCTGATGGCTTCGGAAGATTTCGCGTTCATGCTCGAGAAGCGGCCGGGCGCGTTCATCCTGATCGGCAATGGCGGCGGCGACGGCGGCTACATGCTTCACAATGCGCGTTACGATTTCAACGACGCCATCCTGCCGATCGGTGCGAGCTATTGGGCGCGTCTGGTCGAGCGCAGCCTCGAAGTCGCACGCTAGCCTGCTCGCGCAGATCTGCGGAAAAAATCACTGCTTCCTGCGGGTCGATGCTCAATCGGGCAGCCCAGCCATGCGCGCACCTTCGAGCACGTACTCAAGATCAGATATGATTTTTAATTGGTTCTTTTGTCGTTGTCGGGTGACGCTCGTCGTTGGCCGGATCTCCAATACCCGCCTCATCGCCGCTCGGGCTTCATCGAGCCGGCCAAGGTGAGCAAGCGCGCTG
>JANNTF010000117.1:0-4170 GCA_031403455.1 Alphaproteobacteria bacterium
TGCTCGCGCGCTATATCGGCGCGGCTCGATCGGTCGATGCGCGGACCGTGCTGCGCGTGACCAGCGACTGCCCGCTGATCGATCCGGAAGTCTGCGGCCGCGTGGTGCGGCTGCTGGCGACGAGCGGCGCCGACTACGCCTCGAACATCACGCCACGAAGCTTTCCGCAGGGCCTCGATTGCGAGGCGTTTCGCGCATCGACCCTGGACGAGGCTGCGACTTCGACGCTGCAGCTGGATCACGAACACGTCACGCCATGGCATCGCAAGGCGGACCACATCAAGCGCGTGAACGTTCTATCGGGAACTCCGGCGCTGGCCGATTTGCGCTGGACGCTCGATTTTCCCGAGGACATGGCGTTCCTGCGCGCCGTGTTCGCTCGTCTCCCTCCCGGCAGCCCGGGCCGCATGAATGACATTCTGGAGATCCTGCGTGCGGATCCGGTTCTCGCGACCATCAATGAATGCCGTCTGGAGACCGAGTTCGTCGTGAGCCCGCGCCAGCGTGAAACGGAATGACCGACCGCCCAAGGAGCACCGCACCGTGACCACCGCCCAAGTCGATTTCTGGCGCGGCGATTTCGGCGATGACTATGCCGATCGCAACAGCCTCCGCACCGAGTTCCTGAGAGCGCGCGCGGCGATGTGGAGCGACATCCTGCGGCATACGCTGACGGCGCCACCGAAGACGATCCTGGAGATCGGCGCCAATATCGGGGTGAACCTGCGCGCCTTGCGCATGCTGACGGATGCGCGGTTCCTCGCCGTCGAGCCCAACGACAAGGCGCGATCGATCCTCGTCGAAGATGGAATCGTCGCGCCTCAGGATGTCCGACCCGGCATCGCATCGGCGATCGACTTCCCCGATCGGAGCGCCGATCTCGCTTTCACCTCGGGTGTGCTCATCCACATCCATCCCGACCAGCTGCTCGCATCGCTGCGCGAGATCCACCGCTGCGCCGCGCGCTGGATCGTCGCAGTCGAGTATTTCGCCGACCGCCCGACCGAAGTCGCCTATCGCGGTCACACGAACGTGCTGTTCAAGCGCGATTTCGGGTCGGAATGGCTCGATCGATTCCCCGATCTGCGGCCCGTCGCCTATGGCTTCGAATGGAAGCGCGCGACGGGGCTGGACAATCTCACTTGGTGGCTTCTCGAGAGAACATGACCGACCCCGACCCGTCAGCCGCACCGCAAGGAATGATGCGATGAAATCCTGCACCAAATGCGTGATGCCCGAGACCGCCGAAACCCTCGCCTTCGACCGTCAGGGCGTCTGCTCGGTCTGCCGGCAGGTGGAGTTCAAGCAGACAACGATCGACTGGCAGGCCCGGCAGCAGGACCTCGACGCGCTCCTCGCCCAGGTCAAGGGGAAGAACGATTACGACTGCATCGTCCCGTTCTCCGGCGGCAAGGATTCGACCTTCACGCTGTGGCACCTCGTGCGCGAATGCGGGCTAAAGCCGCTCGTCGTGCGCTTCGACCATGGCTTCATGCGCCCGACGCTCAACGAGAACAACCTGCGCACCTTCCGCACGCTGGGCGTCGACGTGCACACGTTCACGCCGAACTGGCAGGTCGTACGCAAGCTGATGTTCGAGGCGCTGCGTCGCCGCGGCGATTTTTGCTGGCACTGCCACACCGGGATCTTCGCCTATCCGATGTGGGTGGCCGTCGAGAAGAAGATCCCGCTCGTCATCTGGGGCGAGCCGAGCGCCGAGTATTCCTCGTTCTACGGCTATGACGAGGACGAGGAGGTGGACGAGCGGCGCTTCAACACGATCGTCAATCTCGGCATCAACGCCGAGGACATGCTCGGCATGCTCGACAACAAGGTCGGCGGCTATCCCGTCACGGCGCGCGATCTGAAACCCTACACGTACCCACCGCACGAGGAGCTGCGAAAGCTGCGGCTGCGTTCGATCTGCCTCGGCTCCTACATCCCGTGGGACGTCCGCAAGCAGGTCGACATCATCAAGGCCGAGCTAGGGTGGAAGGGCGAAGAGGTCGAAGGCGTGCCGCCGCAATACGACTACGAGAAGATCGAATGCTTCATGCAGGGCGTGCGCGACTACATCAAATTCCTGAAGCGCGGGTTCGGACGCACGACGCATCTGACGTCGATCGACATCCGCAACGGGCGCCTAGGACGCGAAGAGGCGGAGCAGCTGGTTCGCGAATACGATGGCAAGCGCCCCGGCTCACTCGACATCTTCCTCAAGTATCTCGGCATGAGCGAAGCCGAGTTCATGGAGATCATCGGGTCGCATGTCGTGCCGCCGCAGGAAATGCCGGATCTCGAATGGGCGCAAAGCCACAAAATGAACCAGAAGCCCTGGGATTTCGACAAATGGTCGCGCGTGACCGGCGATCCCGCGGTCGACCGTTGAAGCCGGGTACGTGAAGGTAGCGGTCATTGACTACGGCGCCGGCAATCTGCGCTCCGTCGCGACGGCGCTTTGGCGTGCCGGCGGTGAGCCGAAGGTCACATCGGATCCCGACGAGATCCGCCGGGCCGAGCGCGTCGTCCTGCCCGGCGTCGGGGCTGCCGGAGCGGCGATCGCGCAGCTGCGCGCGCTTCATCTCGACTCGGCCCTGGCCGAATTCCGCGCCACCGCGCGTCCTTTCCTGGGTATCTGCGTCGGCATGCAGATCCTCGCTCAGGAACTCCTCGAGTTCGGACAGCATCGTGGTCTGGGGTGGATGCCTGGCACCGTCGATCGCCTCGACACGACCGACGATCCCCGCCTGCGCGTGCCCCATATCGGCTGGAGCGAAATCTCGCCGACCGAGCGCGGCTCGGCGCTGCTGGGCGCCAGTTTGCGCGATCGATATTTCTACTTCTGCCATTCCTATCGCCTCACGCGCGACGTCGGGGTTGCCGTCGCGCGCGCGACCCACGGCAGCGCCTTCACCTGCGCCGTGCAGTTCGACAACGTCTTCGCCTGTCAATTCCACCCGGAGAAGAGTCACATCGCCGGCCAGAAGCTGCTCGAACGTTTTCTCGCCTGGCGGCCATGAGAAGCGGCTGACCGTGCCGACCAACCGAATCATTCCGAGTTTGCTGTTACGCGGCGGGCGCCTGGTCAAAGGCGTGCGATTTGCCGATCACGTCGACGCCGGCGCGCCCGCGACCACGTGCCGTGCCCACAGCGCGCAGGGCGCCGACGAGCTGCTCCTGCTCGACATCGATGCATCCCGCACGAACCGGCCGCCCGATTTCGCCGCGCTCGCCGGCGTCGCCGCGGAGATCCAGGTGCCGCTGACCTTCGGCGGCGGGCTCGTCGACATCGGTCTGATCCGGCGCGCGCTCGAAATGGGTGCGGACAAGATCTGTCTGACCACGAGCGCGATCGACCGGCCCGGATTGATCGCCGAAGCCGCGCGGCTTTGCGGCGTGCAGGCGGTCGTCGTCGGCATCGATGTGACGATGCATGCGGGCAATCCCATGCTGTTCGACCATCGCACCGGACGCGCGATCGCCGCGCCGACGCTCGATTCCTGGGTGAGTCAGGCCATCGATCACGGCGCCGGCGAGATTCGACTCTGCGCCGTCGATCGCGAGGGAACGCGCACGGGATTGGATGTCGCGCTGTTCGCGCGGGTTCGCAACCTCGTGAATGTTCCGATCATCTTGGAAGGCGGCGCAGGCAGCCTCTCGGACGTCGCGGACGCCATGAAACAAGGGGCGGATTCCGTGGGGCTCGGAACGCTGCTGGTGTTCTCGGACAACAAGCTCGAGACGGGCCGGCGCTTCCTCGGCGAACGTGGATTGCGGGTGCGACCGTGATCATCGCGACGCCGATCGCGACGCCACGCCTGCGGCTGCGCAGCTTGACCGAAGCCGATGCCAGCGCGGCGTATCTCTCGTGGATGAACGACTCGCAGACCAACCAGTACCTGGAGTCGCGCTTCCAGAAGCTCGAGCGGCCGGGTCTCGTGGAGTTCATCGCCAGCTGCAATCAAGCGGAGAACAGCCTGTTGCTCGGGATCATCTTGCAGGCAGGCGATCGTCACATCGGCAACATCAAGCTCGGGCCGATCGAGTTCCATCATCGCTTCGGCGATATCGGATTGGTGATCGGCGAGCGGCGCGATTGGGGCCAGGGCTTCGCGCGTGAAGCGATCGCCGCCATGGCCGCGTATGCGTTCGGCCACCTGCGGCTGCATA
>JANNTF010000118.1:0-9830 GCA_031403455.1 Alphaproteobacteria bacterium
CAGGCGATTGCCGCTCGACCGATCGGCAGCGCGGTACTCGCCACGCAAGGTCGATATCTTCGTTCGATACTCCACTCCGTTGCCGGGGTGGAGTATCGAGTCCGCCGCCGGCGGACGCTATCAATCACGACACGTCTCTTCTCGGTCGCGGGCGCGGACGTCGCTTGGCTGTCATGTCGCACCGCACGCGTTCATTTGTTGACTTAGTGACGGGCTTCCACCAAGTTCCCTCGCATTGAGGTCTCGCGATTGCGCAAGATCGATCGGCCCAGTTAACGCGGTCGTCCGTTCGGCTCCGAGAAACACCCTCTTAATCGTCTTTCCCACATGCGCACGGGGCGGACATCACGCGCTCCGTCAACAGCGCGCGGTCATCCGCGCGCCAGCCCTTTGGGGCGCAGCAAGGAAATTACTTCGTGACGACTACGACTTTTGCAGCACTCGGCGTCGCCGAGCCGCTCCTGCGCGCGCTCGCCGCCGCTCAACACCACACGCCGACGCCGATCCAGGCGCAGGCCATTCCCATTCTTCTCGCCGGCAAGGATGTGCTGGGTATCGCGCAGACCGGCTCCGGCAAGACCGCCGCTTTCGTGCTCCCGATGCTCCAGCGCTTCGCAGGCGCGCCGGGCAACCGCACCAGTTCGCCGCACGGCCTGATCCTCGCGCCGACACGTGAACTCGCGATCCAGATCGGCGAGCAGATCGCGCGCTACGGCCGCGAATCGAATCTCCGGCACGTCGTGATCTGCGGCGGCATTCCCGAGCGCCGGCAGATCGATCAGCTCCGCCGTGGCGTCGACATCGTCGTCGCCACCCCGGGCCGTCTCATCGATCTCGGCCAGCAGGGCCATCTGCGGCTCGACCATGTCGGGATCTTCGTCCTCGACGAGGCCGACCGCATGCTCGACATGGGCTTCGTGCGCGACGTGCGTCGCATCGTGGGCGCGATGCCCGCACGCCGGCAGTCCCTGCTGTTCTCGGCGACCATGCCCAACGACGTGGCGCAGCTCGCCGCGTCGCTGTTGACCGATCCGGTCCGCATCGATCTCGCGCCCGCCACCATCACGGTGGACCGCGTCGATCAGCGCATCCTGATGGTCGACGCGGCGCGCAAGCGCGCGGCGCTCATCGCCCTGCTCAATGAACCGGCCTTCAAGCGCGTGATCGTCTTCACGCGCACCAAGCACGGCGCCAACCGCGTGGCGCGTCAGATCGAGGATGCCGGCATTGCGGTGGCCGCGATCCACGGCAACAAGTCGCAGAGCGCGCGTCAGGCGGCGCTCGGCGGTTTCGCGGGCGGACGCGTGCGTGTGCTCGTCGCGACGGACATCGCCGCGCGCGGCATCGACGTGCCCGGCGTCTCGCATGTGATCAATTTCGAGATGCCCAAGGACGCGGAGAGCTACGTCCACCGGATCGGCCGCACCGCGCGTGCCGAGGCGGAGGGTTGTGCGATCTCGCTCTGCGCCCCCGACGAGCGCGGGGAATTGCGCGACATCGAGCGGCTGCTGCGCCGGTCGCTGCCGGTGTTCGACGGCAACCATCTCGCCGGCAACGAACCGTTGGCGCCGCGCCATCATTCGCGCCCCAGTGATCAGCGCGTCTCGCACATCCAGCCGGACGCGCCGCAGCGGGATCGGCATCCGCGGCAGCATCGTCGTCGCGCCGCTTGACGGCAGTGGTCAAAATATCGTTCCACGCGCTGTCCTAGAGGGGAAGACACGGAGCCATGGCAAAGGAAGACTTGCTCGAGTTCGAAGGCGTCGTCATGGAAGTGCTTCCGGACGGTCGCTATCGGGTCAAGCTCGATAACGACCATCTGGTCGTTGCCTACACGGCCGGCCGCATGAAGAAGGCGCGCATTCGGACGCTCGCCGGCGATCGTGTGACCGTCGAGATGACGCCCTACGATCTCGACAAGGGACGTCTCATCTTCCGGCACAAGGACGAGCGCGCGATGCCGCGCTCGGCCCCGCCACGGCAGTTCCGCCGCCGCTGAACGGCGCGGTCCGGCGTAAAAAATCGGGGGCGTCGCCTACGCTCCCGCTCGCCTGCGCACGCGGCCTGAGGTAGAGGGACGGACATGTTCCGCCCGCCGCCCTGGCTGCGTGTCGCCTTGCTTGCCGCGATCCTGGTCGCGATCGCCGTCGCGCTGGTGTTTCGCGCCCGCGCGCATCCGGGTTTTTTCGCCGATATCGTCGTCGCGTATCCGGCGGTCATGCCGCTGATCTTCGTGCTGTTGCATATCGGCGCGTCGCTCGTCTTCGTGCCGCGCGGCGTGATGGCGATCGCCGCCGGCGCGTTGTTCGGCGCCGCATGGGGCGGCGTGTGGTCGCTGGCCGGGGCGATGGCCGGGGCGATGAGCGGCTTTGGCCTCGCCCGCTACGTCAACGCCGGTCTCCTCCATGTCGATGACATTCCTCGTTTCGGCGCGCTCATCCGTCGCGCGGAGCACGGCGGTTGGCGCCTGGTCATGGTCACACGGCTGCTTCCCGTGCTGCCGCATGCGCTGGTGAATTATGTCTACGGTCTGACGCGGGTGTCGGCGGGCGATTATGCGCTCGGTTCGATACTCGGCTTCCTGCCGCAGACGATCGCGTTCGTTCAACTCGGTGATGCCGGCGCCGCTGCGGCCTCGGGCGGCGCATGGGTGCACACGCTGCTCTGGGCGGCCGCGCTGGTCGGCGTTTCGCTTGTGTTGCCCAGATTGCTGCCGCAGCGTTGGCGCTGATGGCAGCGACAGCCACGCCGCACCCCGTGACGTCGATCGCCGGCGCGCTGCAGCGCATCGTCGACGATACGCACGAAGTGGAAATCAGCTTCGGTGACGTGCTGGGCCGGCTTGGCGGCCGCGGATTCGGCTTCGCGATGCTGGTGCTGGCGGCGCCCAATCTGACGCCGGGTCCGAGCTTGCCGGGTTTCTCGACGATTTTCGGCGTGCCGATGGTGCTGCTCGCACTCCAGATGTTCTTCGGGGCGCGATGGCCGAGGCTGCCGGCTTGGCTGGCGCGCCGCCGCGTGACCCGGCCACGGCTGGCTTCGTTCATCGGGAAACTCGTGCCATTGGCGGCCAAGGCCGATCGCGCGCTGCGTCCGCGCTGGCCCGGCTTCGTCGCTTTGCACCGCATCAGCGCGACCTGGTTCGTCCTGCTTGCATGCCTGCTGGTGCTGCCTTTCCCGTTCGTCAGCCTTGCTGCGGCCAGTGCCGTCATGCTCATCGCCGTCGGCATCATTGGCGAAGACGGGCTGGCGATCGCGCTCGGCTATGCAGCGGGAGTGGCGACCCTGGGGCTCTATGCGATCTTCGGTTGGGCGGCCTTGCGTGCGCTGGACTGGCTCTGAGGCTGCGCGAGCGTTGCGCCAGGCCGCTGCCTCCCGGTAGAAGCTTGCTGCTCCAGGATGCGCACGCTTTATCACCTCTGGCTCAGCCCGTCGTCGCGCAAAGTGCGCGTGGTGCTGCGTGAAAAGAATCTGGACTGCGATCTCAAAGTCGAGAAGGTCTGGGAACGACGCAACGAGTTCCTGGCGATCAACCCGGCCGGCTCGGTCCCGGTGCTGATCGACGAGAACGGCGCGGTGATCTGCGATTCCGGCGTCATCTGCGAGTATCTGGAAGACGTCTATCCCGAGATTTCGCTGCTCGGCAGCGAGCCGCTGGAGCGCGCGGAGATTCGCCGTCTCGCGGCGTGGTTCGATCAGAAATTCGCGCGCGAGGTCTCCGACAATCTCTATCGCGAGAAGATGATGAAGCGGTTCCTCGGTCTGGGCGAACCGAACTCCGCCGCGGTGCGCGCGGGCTACGCCAACATCCACTATCACCTCGACTACATCGCGTGGCTCGCCGAGCGCCGGCGCTTCCTGGCCGGCGATCGCTTCAGCCTGGCCGATGTGGTCGCGGCCGCGCATCTCTCGACGCTCGACTACATGGGCGACGTGCCGTGGGACAAGCACGAGGGCGCGAAGCAATGGTATGCGCGCATCAAGTCGCGGCCGAGCTTCCGGCCGGTGCTGGCCGATCACATTCCCGGCGCACCGCCGCCCAAGCACTACGCGGATCTGGACTTCTGAATCCCGACGCGTCCGTCAGGGCAGCGTCTCGCGCGTCACGACAAGGGTCGGCGCAGGCACGAGTTGCTCGCGCATCGCATCCACGGGTGTCGCATCGAAACTCACTAGGCGCGTCGGCGCCGCGCGGCGACGCGTGGGTTGACTATGCCGCGGCGTTGCGCGTGCGTGGCCGGACTTGAGCTGGGGCGCGGCCGCGCCCAGCGGCGAGAAGGGACCACCGATCCCCGCGCGCGGCAACCCTGCGCGCATCGCGAGTTCGGTCGGGATCTGCGAGCCGCGGAAGATGCGCGGCGGCGGTGCGTTGCTGACCCGCATCGGCGCGACGGGTTCGGGCAACGCTGCAGGCGCGGCGGGCGCGATCGCCGCCAGGCGCGCCGCAAGTGCGTTCGCCAATTCGTCGCGCGGCGAAGCGGGCGGGGCGACGACCTGCTGGGGTGCGAGCGGGCGCGGCGCGGCCGGCACGCGCGATCGGCCGGAGCTGGCGATGCCATCATCGAGCGCGGCGGCAGGCGGCGGCGCGGGCGCTCGCGCAAGATCGGGAATCAGGCTGCGTGGTCGCGGCGGCAGCGCGGCGGCCAGCGTCAGCGCATCCAGCGCATCGGGCGCGGGAAGCGGTCGACTGGGCCGTGTCGCCGCCGCTTCGAGCACCGGAGCTGGTAGCAGCGATCGCGGCTGGCGCAGCTGCGCCGCGCGCGTCGTCACGCCGTCGAGCGCGGCGCGATCGGGGGGCGAGGGGCGCGGCGGAGCACCGCCGCCGGGCTGCACGGTCTGCAGATCCAGCGCGGTCACGCTCAGCGCCGTCGGCGCGGGCGGCGCGGCGGGTTGTATGCGCGCCAACTGCGCGCGCAGCACCGTCGAGGCGGGATCGATCTCGAGCGCACGCTCCAAATCGGCGATGGCCATATCGCGCACGTCGATGCGCCGCCACAGCGAGGCGCGCAGCGCGAAGCCCGCGAGCCGCGTCGGATCGATGTCGATCGCCTGGGTCGCATCGTCGATCGCGGCCCAGAAATCGCCGTTGGCCGCGTTGAGTTCCGCGCGGCGCAACCACAGGATCGGATCGGTCGGCCGCGTCTCGATGGCGTTGCCGAGCGTCGCGCGCGCGCGCGCGGGGTTGCCGGCGGCATTCCAGAACTGAGCGGCCTGATGCAGCAGATTCGCGCGCCCCCCCGGCGCGGCGATCGCCGCCTGGCGCTCGAGGCGGGCTGCATTGCGCGCGTGCTCCGTCGCCGCTGCGCCACGCGCGCCGACCGGCGCGAGCAAGCCGACGACGAGCAGTGCCGCGAGCAAGGAAACGTGAGGACGGGCCATTGCCCGGAGGTTAAGGCGCCACGTCTGAACGAAACGGAAAGCTAAGGTTAATGGCCGGTTAGCATTCTGGCAGGGCTTGCCGCGGTCAGCGCCGCGGCCCGCGTGGCGCTGCACTCGCCGGTTCGAGCTTGTATTCCAGGCGTTCGATATTGTCGCGCGCGGCATCGCCGGCCGGGCCGTCCGGATCGAGCACGAGTACTTGCAGCCAGTCGCGCCGCGCCGCCGGCACATCGCCTTTCAGGCGATTGAGGATGCCGCGCTCGAGCCAGGCCTCGGCCAGACGCGGCGCCGTTTTCAAGGCGCGGTCAATGTCCTCGCGGGCGAGATCGACCGCATCGAGGTGTCGATAGGCCGACGCGCGAAACACCAGCGCCTCGGCGCGGCGCGGGTCGATGTCGAGCGCGCGATTGAGATCGTCCACGGCTTCCCAATAACTCCCCGCTGCCGCGAGCATCTCGGCGCGGTCGATCCAGATCTCCGCGCTGCCGGGATTCAGCAGCAGCGCCGCATTCGCCGCCTGGCGCGCGCGCGGCAGATCCTCGGCCGTCAGCCAGGCGCGGGCGGCCTGCGCCATGATCTCGGCGCGCAGCACAGGGGGCGATGTGCGCATGTCGCGCGCGAGCTTCTCGAGCTCCTCTCCCGCGAGCTCGGTCGCGCCGCCATGCAGCATCGCCAACGCCGCGCAATGCCGGGCCTGGTCGCCGCCGCCGCGCTTGCGCCAGGCTTGCGCCTCCTCGAAAGCGGCGACGGGCGCGGTTTGCGCATGGCCAACGCAGCGTTCATAGGCGCCGACCTCCTGCAAGCCGAAGCCGACGCGTCCCGCCTGCACCGCCGGGCGCGCCACGGGCGCCGCCGCAGGGCCGGCCGCCGGACTCGAACGCGCGGCCGGCGCCGGTGGCGGCGGCAAGGGCGCGGACTGAGCGCGGCTCGACGCCGGCACCATCGCGGTGGCGAGCAGAATGAGGAACGTCAACGGGGCAGGGCGCAATCGCATCGCGGGTCAGGATAACGCGCTTTGCGCGCGTGCGTGACAGGCCAGCTCATTGGTTGACCGTTTCCACTCCATGCCTTTACTGTGCCGGCCATGTCGATCGCAAACCCGGACATGAAGACCCACGGCGGCGCGCTGGCGCTGCTCGCCGGCGTGCGACTTATGGGCGGCCGCTGACCGGCGCCTGGCGCTGGTTCTGACGGCCCTCTGGGCGATCCCCGACGATCGCCG
Source organism: Alphaproteobacteria bacterium (assembly GCA_031403455.1). Classification (GTDB taxonomy): domain Bacteria; phylum Pseudomonadota; class Alphaproteobacteria; order CACIAM-22H2; family CACIAM-22H2; genus CAIOSQ01. The sequence continues at coordinate 6,602 of JANNTF010000118.1, forward strand.
CTGTTTTCCCCGGAAGCTTTCCCTTCGGAAATCTCCGACGACATTCCTCCAGCCTCAGCGTCCGTGCCGTCTCGCGCGCGAGGCTTTCGCCAGCAGGATCCGACCATGTCCAAGATGCCCATTCACAAATATCGCCCCTTCGCGCCGATCCATCTGCCCGATCGGCGCTGGCCCTCGCGCGTGATCGACAAGGCGCCGATCTGGTGCTCGGTCGACCTGCGCGACGGCAACCAGGCGCTCGTCGAGCCGATGGGCCCGGAGCGCAAGCGCCGGATGTTCGAACTGCTGGTCAAGCTCGGCTTCAAGGAGATCGAAGTCGGCTTCCCCTCGGCATCGCAGACCGATTTCGACTTCACGCGCCAGCTCATCGACGAGGGGATGATCCCGAAAGACGTGACGATCCAGGTCCTCGTGCAATGCCGCGAGGAGCTGATCCGCCGCACCTTCGACTCGATCAGGGGCGCCAGGCGCGCCATCGTCCATGTCTACAACTCCACTTCGACGCTGCAGCGGCGCGTCGTGTTCGGCCTCGATCGGCCGGGCATCATCGACATCGCGACCAGGGCGACTCAGCTGGTGAAGGACCTCGTGCCAAGCGTGCCGGAGACCGAGATCCTGCTGCAATATTCGCCCGAGAGCTTCACCGGCACCGAGCTCGATTTCGCCAAGCAGATCTGCGAGGCGGTGGCCGATGTCTGGCAGCCCTCGCCGAGCGCCAAGATCATCTTCAATTTGCCGGCGACGGTGGAGATGGCGGGACCCAACATCTTCGCCGATCAGATCGAGTGGATGGATCGCAATCTGAAGCGACGCGACTCGATCGTGCTCAGCGTTCATCCGCACAATGATCGCGGCACCGGCGTCGCGGCGGCCGAGCTGGCCGTCATGGCCGGCGCCGATCGCGTCGAGGGCACGCTGTTCGGCAATGGCGAACGCACCGGCAATGTCGACATCGTCACGCTGGCACTCAATCTGTTCAGCCAGGGCGTCGATCCGCTGCTCGACATGAGCGATGTGCGCGAGATGGTCCGCACCGTGGAGTACTGCAATCAACTGCCCGTCCATCCCCGTCATCCCTATGGCGGCGAGCTGGTCTTCACCGCGTTCTCGGGCTCGCATCAGGACGCGATCAAGAAGGGTTTCGCCGCGCTCGAGAAATCCAATAGCGGCTTGTGGGAAGTGCCGTATCTGCCGATCGATCCCAAGGATGTCGGCCGCGACTACGAGGCGGTGATCCGCGTCAACAGCCAGTCGGGCAAAGGCGGCATCGCCTATCTTCTCGAAGCCGAGCATGGCATCGAGCTGCCGCGGCGCATGCAGATCGAATTCGCCGGGGTGATCCAGAAGATCACCGAGGAAACCGGCAAGGAGATCACGGCCGATTCGATCTGGCGCGAGTTCCAGCGTGAGTATCTCGACACCACGAAACTCGACTTCGTCGAGCACGTGACCTTGCCGCAGCGCCAGGGGACGAGCGTCGAGCGCAAGCTCGAGGCGAGCGTGCGGGTCGACGGCAAGGAGCGCAGCGTAACCGGCCAGGGCAATGGCCCGATCGACGCCTATGTCGATGCGCTCAACATCGCGCTCGGGATCGATCTCGAGATCGTCGACTACCGCGAGCACGCGCTGTCGAAGGGCTCCGACGCCAAGGCGATCGCCTATGTCGAGGCGCAAGTCGGCGGCAAGACGATCTTCGGCTGCGGCCTCGATCCAAACATCGTCAGCGCGAGCCTGCGCGCGGTGACGAGCGCGGCGAACCGGCATTTGCGCGGGCGGTGATGCTGCGAGTCACCACCCTGGCCGCGCTGCGCGCGGCCTGTCCCTCCTCGAGTCGAGGAGGGACGACAAATGAATTCCCCGTCGCCCCTCCTCAACTTGAGGAGGGGCAGCGCGCGAAGCGCGCGGGGTGGTGAGTCGCGATGCTCGCTCCCCGCAAGCTCTTCGTCTTCGGCCTCGGCTATTCCGCGCTGGTCTTCGCCAGGCGCGCGCGCGTCAAGGGCTGGCGCGTCGCGGGCACAACGCGTTCGCCTGACAAGGCCCAAGCCCTGCGTGAGCTCGGTTTCGAGATGCATCTCCTGGATCGCGGCAAGCCGCTGGAGCAGGCCGCCGCCGCGCTCGCCGGCACGACGCATCTGCTCGCTTCCGCGCCGCCCGACCGCCACGGCGATGTCGTGCTCGATCATCACGCACGCGACATCGCCGCGATCCCGAGCCTGCGCTGGGCCGGGTATCTCTCCACCACGGGCGTCTATGGCGATCGCGGCGGCGAATGGGTCGACGAGCGCGCCGGCTTGCATCCGAGCGGTCCGCGCGGCCAGGCGCGCGTGACGGCGGAGCGCGGCTGGCTCGATCTCCTGCGCCTGGGCGTGCCGGTCCACGTCTTCCGCATCGCCGGCATCTACGGGCCCGGGCGCTCGGCCTTCGACTCGCTGCGCGACGGCTCGGCGCGCCGCGTCGTCAAGCCGGGCCAGGTCTTCAGCCGCATCCATGTCGACGACATCGCGCAGGTGCTCGAGGCCTCGATCGCCAAGCCCGATCCGGGCGCCGCCTACAATGTCTGCGACGACGAAGCCGCGCCGCCGCAGGACGTCATCGCCTATGCCGCCGGCCTGCTCGGCATCGACCCGCCGCCGGAGATCGCCTTCGCCGACGCCGCGCTTGCGATGAGCGAGATGGCGAAGAGCTTCTATCGCGACAACAAGCGCGTCTCGAATCTCAAGATCAAGGACACGCTCGGCGTGAAGCTGAACTATCCCGATTATCGCGCCGGGCTGCAGGCGATCCTCGCCGCGGAATAGGCGCGTGCTGGACAACCAGCGACCGGTGCGGTGTCATGCGTCCACGATGGGCGAAGTACTCTTCTACATCGTTTCGAGCTTCTGGACCGGCGCTGTGCATGCCGCGACGCCCGGCCACGGCAAGACGATTGCGGCCGCCTATATCGTCGGCGCGCGTGGGCGGCCGATCGACGCGGTCATCCTCGGAATCTTCGTAACCCTCTCGCATACCAGCGGCATCGTCCTGGTCGGAGTGCTCGCCTCGCTCGGCTCGGCTTGGCTGGTGCCGCAGCGGGTCGAGACCTATCTCGCGCTGGCGATGGGCGCGATCGTGATCGGGCTCGGGCTGTGGACGCTGTGGATGCAACGCCCGCTGCTGGCGCTCGCGATGGGCGAGCCCGGCATGTTCGCGCCAGATCACACGCATGATCACGGCGACGGTCACGAGCATG
>JANNTF010000119.1:0-2090 GCA_031403455.1 Alphaproteobacteria bacterium
GATCGCCGGCATCGACGGCAGATAGGTGTCGGTGGTGATCGGACCCACGGCGGTCAGCGCGCCGAGCAGCACGATCAGGAGACGGCTATTGCGGGCGAGCATCTTCTTCCGCTTCATTATTGGTCATCGACGGCGCGCGACTGGGCGCACGTCACAAAGGGCGGCGACGATGCCGACGAGTCCGCGGCAGGGCAAGCCGAGTTCTGCGCGATGCATTATTCCGGCGCCTCTGGTCGCGTTACCTCTATGCTCTACCTCGATAGCGGGGGAGTTTTCATGATGTCGCGCGCCTATCGCCTCGAGGCCATTCGTATCGCACGCAGCGCGTTCGGTGTCGGCGCGCTCGCCTTGCTGCTCGGCTGCGAGCAACCCGCGCCGCCGCAGGCCGCACCCGCGCCGCCGCCGGTCACGACGGCGCGTCCGGTCGTGAAGAACATCATCGAGACCGACGAATTCGTCGGGCGCTTCGAGCCGGTCGCGCAAGTCGAGCTGCGCGCGCGGGCATCGGGATTTCTCGACTCCGTCCATTTCAAGGATGGCGGGATCGTCGAACCCGGCGCGTTGCTCTTCGTGCTCGACAAGCGCACTTACGTGGCCGATCTCGCGCGGGCGGAAGCCAATCTGCTGGCGATCCAGACGCGTCTCGACTTCGCGCGCAGCGATCTCACGCGCGCCGAGCAACTCGGCCGGCAGGGCGCGACGGCCGAGCGCGTCGTGGACGAGCGCCGCCAGGCCTTCCTGGGCGCGCAGGCCGATCAGGCCGCCGCGCAGGCGGCGGTCGAGTCCGCGCGCATCGCGCTCGACTTCACCGAGATCCGCGCGCCGATCGGTGGCCGCATCAGCCGCAAGCTGGTCAATGAAGGCAATCTCGTGCGCGCGAACGAGACCGTGCTGACGACGATCGTCGCGCTCGATCCCATCCATTTCTATTTCGACGTCGATGAGCGCACTTTCCTGGCCTACACGCGCATGGGTCTGGCCGGCACGCGTCCCTCCGGCCGCGAGCAGCGCTACGAGATCATGATCTCGCTCGCCGACGAGAAGATCGCCTCGCATCGCGGCAACATGGATTTCGTCGACAACCGGCTGGATCCCAGTACCGGCACGATGCGCGGCCGCGCGCTGGTGGACAATCATGAGCGGCTGCTCGTGCCCGGGCTCTTCGGACGCATCCATATTCCCGGCAGTGGTTCGTATCGCGGGATCCTGATTCCCGACGAGGCGATCGTCGCCGATCAGGATCGCCGCCTCGTCTGGGTCGTCGCCGCCGACGGCACGGTCAGCGCGCGGCAGATCCGCCCGGGGCCGCGGCATGACGGCTATCGCATCGTGCGCCAGGGGCTGACCGGCGACGAGACGATCGTCGTCGCCGGTGTGCAACGTGTGCGCGGCGGCAAGGTGACGCCGCAGCTCGTCGAACTTCCCGCGACGCGCTGACGGGCGGGGCAGCGCGATGGGCATCGGGCATTTCTTCGTCGATCGGCCGATCTTCGCGTCGGTCGTGTCGATCGTGATCGTGATCCTCGGGATGATCGGCTATCTGCGCCTGCCGGTGACCGAGTATCCGGAGATCGCGCCGCCGACGATCGTGGTGCGCGCCAGCTATCCCGGCGCCAATGCCGAGACGGTCGCCTCGACGGTGGCGACGCCGCTCGGGCAGGAGGTCAACGGCGTCGAGAACATGCTCTACATGTCGTCCTACTCGACGGGCGACGGGGCGATGGCGCTCACCGTCACCTTCAAGCCCGGCAGCGATCTCGATACCGCGCAGGTGCTGGTGCAGAACCGGGTGTCGATCGCGACGCCACGCCTGCCCGAGGAGGTCCGGCGTCTCGGCGTCACGACGCGCAAGAGCTCGCCCGATCTGATGATGGTCGTGCACATGCTGTCGCCCGACGAGAGCTTCGATCAGCTCTACATCTCCAACTACGCGCTGCTGCGCGTGCGCGACCAGCTCCTGCGTCTCGACGGCGTCGGCGATCTTATGGTGTTCGGCGCGCGCGAATACTCGCTGCGCGTCTGGCTCGATCCCGAGAAATTGTCGTCCTATGGGTTGACCGGCGGCGATGTGGTGCGCGCGCTGCAGGAGC
>JANNTF010000120.1:0-1310 GCA_031403455.1 Alphaproteobacteria bacterium
ATAGGTCTGCTTGATCGCCTCTCGGAAGGCGAGGCCGAAGCCGGTCGAGCCGCGATAGTTGGGCTCCAGCACATCGAAGCCGGCATAGCAGAGATACTGCACGAACGGGCTGATGCGCGCCTCGGCATGCGCCGTCGGGCCGCCATGGATCTGCACGATCAGGCCCAGCGACGGCTCACGCTTGGTGCGATAGAGCCAGCCTTGGATCTCCAGCCCATCGCTCGATGACCAATTGACGCTCTCGGGCGCCGAGAAATCCACCGGTCGCAGCTGCGTGCGCGGCCACCCCCGGGTCAGGCTGAGCGCCGCATTGGGAAAATCCCTCGACAGCCGCACGATGTCGCGCGGGTGATGCGCATTCACGAACGAACCGAGCCAGCGCCCGTCGGCGGTCGGCGCGATCGGCATGAAATTTCCGGGCGGCCCGCCGAAATGCGGCATGTCGGCGCCTTGCGCGTCGTGGAGAATCGCGCGCGACACCGCCTTCGCGGTCTCGACGACGACGAAGCCGCCATGGCCCTTGAGCGGATAGGCGGTCTCCACGTCGCGCAGCGGATCGTCGATCAGCCAGCGCGTGGTCCCACGCCCATGGTCCCAGATTCCGATGCGCTTATGCGTCTTCGTCTCGGCGACGATCAGCGCGCGCGCCCCATCGGCGAGCCAGCGGCCTGACATTTTCGCGTCGTCGCCCGCGTTGAGGATCTCGCGATCGTCGCTGCCGTCGATCGCCACGCACCACAGCTGCGTGCCCGCAGGGTGGCGATCCTTGCGCGTGTAGAGGATCTGCGTGCCCTGCTCGTTGAGCTGCGGCGCACCGGTGCCGGGACGTAGCGGCCGCGCGATCACGCGACGCGCACCGCTGACGATGTCATGCGCGTAAACCAGGAATGCCTCGATCTCCGCGCCGCTCGAGGGATCTCGGTTGGCGGCATAGACGAGCGTGCGGCCATCGGGCGTGAACCGCCCGCCGCGCAGGAAATACCCCGGAGCCTCGTCGGTCAGCAGCTTGCGCGCATGCGGCGGCGCGCGGTCGACGAGATAGAGCCGCGTGCGCTCGTCGCCGCCGCGATCCTCCGCGACCAGGATCGCGGCGCCATCGGGCGTCCAGCCCATCACATAGCTGTCGTCAACGCTGGTCGTGACGCGCTGCGGCGCCTCGGTCGCGCTAACCGGCGTCACCCAGACATCCACCGCCGCCCCGACATTGGCCCAGCTGAACGCCACCCAGGCGAGATCGGGCGACACGCTCTCGGCCACGACTCGCGGCAGGCTGAGGATCTGATCGAGATACTGGTCGGGCGTGCCGGTGA
>JANNTF010000121.1:0-3646 GCA_031403455.1 Alphaproteobacteria bacterium
CCCACCAAGGGGATCGCGGAAAACAGATTGGTGATGACGGTCGCGCCCCAGAAGCTCATCTGCCCCCAGGGGAGGACATAGCCCATGAAGGCGGTGGCCATCATCAGCAGGAAGATGACCACGCCGAGGATCCACAGCAGCTCGCGCGGGGTCTTGTAGGAGCCGTAATAGAGGCCGCGCAGGATGTGGATGTAGACCACGATGAAGAACATCGAGGCGCCGTTGGAGTGGATGTAGCGGATCAGCCAGCCGTAATTGACGTCGCGCATGATGCGCTCGACGGAGTTGAAGGCGTGATCGACATGCGGCGTGTAGTTCATCGCCAGCACGATGCCGCTGACCATCATCACGACCAGCATGAACCCGGCCAATGAGCCGAAATTCCACCAATAGGAGAGGTTCTTCGGCGTCGGGTACTGCGAGCCGAGGCTGTGGTCCAGGAACGAGAAGATCGGCAGGCGATGCTCGATCCACTTGACGGTGGGGTGATTGAAGAACGCGTTGTCCTGCGCCATGGCGAATGCCTCAGCCGATCCGGATCGTGGTGTCGCTCAGAAACGTATACTCGGGAACCTGCAAATTGCGCGGCGCCGGCCCTTTGCGAATGCGGCCCGAGGAGTCGTAGTGGGAGCCGTGGCAGGGGCAGAACCAGCCACCGAATTCGCCCTTCGAATCGCCTGATTTCTGACCCAGCGGCACGCAGCCGAGATGCGTGCACACGCCGACCAGAACGAGCCACTCATCCTTACCAGGCTTGACGCGCTTCTGATCGCTCTCGGGATTGCTGAGGTCCGTGAGCTTGACCTCGCGCGCAATCTTGATCTGATCGGCCGTGCGATGATCGATGAACACCGGCTTGCCGCGCCACGTGACGGTGATGCGCTGTCCCGGCTGGATCGGCTTCAGATCGACCTCGGTCGATGCGAGCGCCAGAACGTCGGCCGCCGGGTTCATGGAATGGATGAATGGCCACAGCGCAGCGCCGGCGCCCACCGCGCCGAAGCCGCCGGCGACGAGATAGAGGAAATCGCGCCGCGTCGCCTGGTCGTGATGGCCCGCGGAGGAGGACGTCGCTGTATTGGCCATGAACTGCCTCGTCGCCTAAGAAACCGAACCCTCGAACTCGAAACGCGTATCCACGCCGGTTACCTGACAATTGATGCTCGAACCCCGGCCGACCATCGCTGCGACATCCTGCCGCACCGGTTTCGACTGGAGCGTCAAAGGCATACGACGCGACGGCGACGGCTATACTCGAAAGCGCGACGCCTTGCCAAGAGTTGCGACCACAAAACGGAACGGCAAGACTGGGTTTCGATGCGTCTCGCGCTGTTCGAACCCGATATCCCGCAAAACACCGGCGCGATCCTGCGTCTCGCGGCCTGTCTGGGGGTCGCGGTCGATGTGATCGAACCGTGCGGCTTCGTCTGGACGGATCGCCATCTCAAGCGCGCTGGTATGGATTATCTCGATCAGGTCGCACTCCTCCGCCACGATTCCTGGGCGCGCTACCTGGCCGGGCGGGATTCGGGTCGGCTGATCTTGCTCACGACCTCGGGCGATACCGGGCTCTGGGAATTTCGGTTTCAGCCGAACGACACGTTGCTCCTGGGCCGCGAATCCGCCGGTGTGCCGGACGACGTGCGCGCAGCGACCGCGCAACAGATCCGCATTCCCCTGCGCCGTGGAACGCGCTCGCTCAACGTCGCGCTGGCGGCTGCCATCGTCCTCGGCGAAGCTCTGCGTCAGACGAAATTGCTCCCGGAAGCCGAGTCATGACGACCACAGACGATCGACAAGCCGAGGCCCGACGCTGGTTCGAGGCGCTGCGCGACCAGATCTGCGACGCTTTCGAGACGCTCGAGGACGCGCTCGCCGATGGCCCGCACGCCGGCGCCCCACCTGGCCGTTTCACGCGCAAGGCGTGGGAGCGACACGGCGGCGGCGGCGGCGTGATGTCGTCGATGAATGGCCGCGTGTTCGAGAAGGTCGGGGTCAATATCTCGACGGTCCTCGGCGAATTCAGCCCCGAGTTCCGCAAGCAGATCCCGGGCGCGGCGGAGGACCCGCGGTTCTGGGCCTCCGGCATCAGCCTCGTCGCGCATCTCCACTCGCCGCGCATCCCGGCCGTGCACATGAATACGCGCCACATCGTCACCACCACAGCCTGGTTCGGCGGCGGCGCCGACCTGAACCCGATGGTGCCGCTCGAGGCCGATACGACGCAATTCCATGCCACGCTGCGCGCGGCCTGCGATCGCCATGATCCGGCCTATTACCCGCGCTTCAAGAAATGGTGCGACGAGTATTTCTTCATTCCCCATCGCGGCGAGGCGCGCGGCGTCGGCGGGATCTTCTTCGACAATCTCGATACCGGGTCATGGGAGCGTGATTTCACCTTCACGCAGGATATCGGCCGCGCCTTCCTCGACGCCTATGTGCCGATCGTCCGCCAGCACATGCACGAGCCCTGGACGCCAGCCGAGCGTGCGCATCAGCTCGTCCGCCGCGGGCGCTACGCCGAATTCAATCTGGTCTATGACCGCGGCACGAAGTTCGGGCTGATGACGGGCGGCAATGCCGAAGCGATCCTCATGAGCCTGCCGCCGGTTGCGACATGGCCATGAGTCGATCGAGTTCCGCGAGACACGCGGGGCGATCCGGCGCGAAATCGCGCGCGATCCACCACGCCTCCACGCCGGCCAGCAACCGACCCACGCTTGGGCCGGGCGCGCCGCCGCGCGCGAGGACATCGACGCCGCTGACCGGCAGAACCGGGTTTGGCCATGCGCCAATCAGCGCCAGCGCCGCCGCCAAGCCGGAATCGTCGCGCCGCCGCGCCGCGCTGAGCAAGACGCGATCGCGCGTCGTCTCCACCCCGAACGCATAGAGAGCGCGGCGCAGCGTGGCGCCGTCGAACCGGTCCAGCACCACGGCCATCGCGCCGAGGCGCGCCTGGTCCGCTTTCGACAGGCGCAGGCGATCGGCGAGCGCATCGACGACCGATGGACCGGCGGCCGCCGGCACCAGACTCGCCAGGCGGCGCAGCGCGGAGCGGTCATCGCCAGGCTCGATTGCGACCAGCGCCGCCAACGCCGCGACGTCGCTCAACGGTGTCAGCACGATGTCGAGGATCGCGTCCTCGCTCATCATGCGCAGCGTCGGCGCGGGATCCGTCGCCGCGAGCAGCTTCATGATCTCCACCCGGATCCGCTCCCCCGAAAGTCGGACGAGCCCCGGCGCCGCCTTGCGGCACGCCGCGCGCGCCGCCTCGGCGGGGACGACCCGGCCATAATGCGCGTGGAAGCGATAGAAGCGCAGCAGCCTCAGGCAATCCTCGGCCAGCCGCGCCTCGGGATCGCCGACGAAGCGCACCCGCCCCGCCATCAGATCGTCGATGCCGCCGTGATAATCATGCACGACGCCGTCCGCCCCTGCCGACAGCGCGTTGAACGTGAAATCGCGCCGTGCCGCGTCGGCGCGCCAATCATCGGTGAAGGCGACCACGGCATGCCTGCCATCGGTCTCGACGTCGTGGCGCAATGTCGTGATCTCGAAGCTGCGCCCCTCCGTGACGGCCGTGACCGTGCCATGCGCGATCCCCGTGGGTATGGCCCGCACGCCGCCGGCGGCGAGCTTCGCGAGC
>JANNTF010000122.1:0-3374 GCA_031403455.1 Alphaproteobacteria bacterium
CGAGCAGGCGCTGTGATAGGCGATCGTCAGCTTCTCGGGTGCGCGGGCCGGCGCGAGACCGAGATCGGTGATGATCTCGCTGATGTCCTTGGCGCGCTCGGCGACGCGCGAAGCCGCGGCCGACCAGTTCGGATCATCGCGAAACATGAAGCCGTAATCCTTGATCGTCGTGCCGCAGCCCGACGCATTGATCACGATCGCGTCGGGCCCGACCCCGTCCCACAACCCGAGCCACGCGGTGATGTTCCTCTTGGCCGCCTCGTGCGCGACAGCGCTCTTGCCGAGGTGATGGGTCAGCGCGCCGCAGCAGCCCGCTCCGGCCGCGACCGCGACCTCGCAGCCATGGCGCGTCAGCAAGCGGATCGTCGCCTCGTTAATGCCCGGCGCAAGCACTTGCTGCGCACAGCCCGTGAGCAGCGCCACGCGCATTCGCCGCTTGCCCTCGGCCGGAAAGATCTGCGGTCGGTCGACAGGCGAGGGCGTGGGCAGCGTGGCGGGTACAAGCGCGAGCATGGCCGCTAGCCGTGCCGGCAGAAGCCTGGCGAAAGGTTTGACAAGAATGCCGCCAACCAGCGCCGCGCGGAACACGGCTGGCCGCGGCAGCACCAGCGCCAGCAACCGCCGCACGAGACGATCGAAGAGCGGTCGCTGGAACGTGTTCTCGATATGCGCGCGTGCGTGATCGACCAGGTGCATGTAGTGCACGCTCGGAGGACAGGTGGTCATGCAGGACAGGCAGGAGAGGCAGCGGTCGACATGCTTGACCGTCTCGGCATCCGCAGCCGCGCCGCTCTCGAGCATGTTCTTGATCAGGTAGATGCGGCCGCGCGGACTGTCGAGCTCGTCGCCGAGCAGCACGTAGGTCGGGCAGGTCGCCGTGCAGAAGCCACAATGGACGCAGTTGCGCAGGATCTTCTCCGATTCCGCGACGTTCGAATCGGCGAGCTGCGCGAGCGTGAAATTGGTCTGCATGGCGATCTCACATGCCCGCGTAGAGCCGGCCCGGATTGAGCACGCGGCGCGGATCGAAGCTCTCCTTCACCCGCAAGGTGAGCTGCGACAACGCGGGCGGATGCGGCTGAAACACGGGCACGCCGGCACGCAGCGGCTCGGGCGCGCGAAACAGCGTCGCGTGGCCGCCGCACGCATCGACGGCCGCACGCACCCGCGCACTCGACGCATCATCAGCGACCGCCACGGCGAGCCAGATCAATCCGCCGCCCCAATCGAGAAACCCCGCGCCCGGCACGGCGGCGACGATGCCGGCTCCTGCGCTCGGCGCCACCGAGATCCGCCACACCGCCGCTTCACGATCAGGCAACAGCGCGGCGACATCGCGGATCTCGCGCCAGAGCATCACCGACCGCATCGAGTGCAGCTCCTCGTCGCGCGCGGTTCTCGCGAGGAGTCGGCGCAGATCCGCGCAGCGCGCGGCGACCGAACCGGGCGTGCCCTCGATGCGCAGCGCCGTCACGCTCATGCCCGCGTCCCGCACGAAATCGACGTCCGAATGCGCGGCGATGGCGGCGGGCAGATACGCCGCGCCGGACACATCGAACGGCGCGTTGAGCGCATCGGCCATCGCCTGCGTCGCCGCCGCCGCGTCGAGACCGAAGAGCAGCACGCTGCGCGATTTCGGCGGCGCCGGCAGCACTTTGACCGTGACCTCGCTCAACACGCCGAGCGTGCCGAAGGCGCCGCAGAAGATCTTCGGCAGATCGTAGCCGGTGACGTTCTTCACCACCTTGCCGCCGGCCTTGAAAATTTCGCCACGCCCGCTGACCGCCTGAAAACCGAGCAGATGATCGCGTGCCGCGCCGGCCTTGATGCGTCGCGGTCCCGACAGCGCCGCGCTCAGCACCCCGCCGAGCGTTCCCTCGCCCGCCGCGCGACCGAACAGCAAGCCGCTATCCATCGGCTCGAAGGCGAGCATCTGGTTCTTGGCGATCAAAGCGGCATCGATCTCGGCCATCGGCGTCGCGGCGGCGGCGGTCAGCACGAGTTCGTCCGGTTCATAACTGACGATCCCGGAGAGCGCCGCGACATCGAGCACGTGGCGCGCCTGCACCGGCCGGCCGAGACCCCGTCGCGTACCGCGGCCGATCACCTCGAGCGGCGCTTCCTCGGCGACGGCCCAGGCGACCACGTCGCGCAGCTGCGCCTCGGTCCGCGGCTTCAGCGTCTCGGTCATCAGAACCGCGGCAATTCGGGGAACGGGAGCGCGCCGGCGCGCACATGCATGCGGCCAAGCTCGGCGCAGCGATGCAGGACGGGAAACACCTTGCCCGGATTCAGCAAGCCATCGGGATCGAAGGCGCATTTCAGACGCTGCTGCTGCTTCAGATCGTCCTCGCTGAACATCGCGCCCATGAGATCGCGCTTCTCGACGCCGACGCCGTGCTCGCCGGTCAGCACGCCGCCGACCTCGACACAGAGCCGGAGGATGTCGGCGCCGAACGCCTCGGCGCGCTCGATCTCGCCGGGCTTGTTGGCATCGTAGAGAATCAGCGGATGCAGATTGCCGTCGCCGGCATGGAAGACATTGGCCAGGCGCAGATCGTATTTCTCGGCGAATGCCTTCATTCGGCGCAGCACTTCGGGCAAGCGTTTGCGCGGGATCGTGCCGTCCATGCAGTAGTAATCCGGACCGATCTTGCCGACCGCCGGAAACGCGGCCTTGCGTCCGGCCCAGAATCTCAGGCGCTCCTCCTCGCTCGTGGAACTGCGCGCGTACACGGCGCCGTTGTCGCGCGCGATCGTCTCCACGGCGCCGATCAACTCCTCGACTTCGGCCGCGGGGCCATCGAGCTCGACGATCAGCAGGCTCTCGACGTCGAGCGGATAATTGGCGCGCACGAAAGCTTCCGCCGCATGGATCGCCGGCTTGTCCATCATCTCCATGCCGCCGGGAATGATCCCCGCCGAGATGATCGCCGCGACCGCCGCGCCGCCTTGCTCAACCGATGGAAATCCGAGCAGCACCGCGCGCGCCGTATCCGGCTTGCGCAGGATGCGCACCGTCACTTCCGTGACGACGCCGAGCAGACCCTCCGAGCCGACCATCACGCCAAGCAGATCGTAACCCGCTGCGTCGAGATGCTTGCCGCCGAGACGCATGATCTCGCCATCGATGGTCACGAATTCGACGCCGAGCACGTTGTTGGTCGTGACGCCGTATTTGAGGCAATGCACGCCACCGGAGTTCTCGGCGACATTGCCGCCGATGGTGCAGGCGATCTGCGACGACGGGTCGGGCGCGTAGTAGAACCCGTCGCCCTGCACGGCGTTCGTGATGCCGAGATTGGTGACGCCGGGCTGACAGACGACCACGCGGTTGGCGTAGTCGATCTCCAGGATCTTGTTGAACTTGGCCA
>JANNTF010000123.1:0-6520 GCA_031403455.1 Alphaproteobacteria bacterium
CTGTTCATCACCCACGATCTCGGCGTGGTGCGCAAGATCGCCACGCGCGTCGCCGTGATGCAGAGCGGACGCATCGTCGAGGCGGGTGCGGTCAGCGACGTGTTCGGCAATCCGCAGCACGCGTATACCCGCCATCTGCTCTCCGCCGAGCCCAAGGGCCGTCCGTCGGTTCGGGACGAGGCGGCGCCGTTGGTGGTCGCGGCGCAGAATCTGCGCGTGTGGTTCCCGATCAAGGCCGGCGTGCTGCGGCGCACCGTCGCGCACGTCAAAGCAGTCGACGGCATCGATCTCGCGCTCAAGGAGGGACATACGCTCGGCGTCGTCGGCGAGTCGGGCTCGGGCAAGACCACGCTGGGTCTCGCGCTGCTGAAGCTGGAGAGTTCGGAGGGCACGATCCAGTTTCGCGGCACCGACATCCAGGCGCTGCGGGGGTCGGCGCTGCGGCCGTTGCGTCGGGAAATGCAGATCGTGTTCCAGGATCCCTTCGGCAGCCTCAGTCCGCGTCTCTCGGTCGGCGAGATCATCGCCGAGGGGCTGAAGATCCATCGTCTCGGCGCGAACGCGCACGAGCGTGACCGGATGGTGGTGGAAGCGTTGCAGGAGGTGCGGCTCGATCCGGAGACGCGCCATCGCTATCCGCATGAATTCTCCGGCGGGCAGCGTCAGCGCATCGCGATCGCGCGTGCTCTCGTGCTCAAGCCGCGCTTCATCGTCCTCGACGAACCGACTTCCGCGCTCGACATGTCGGTCCAGGCCCAGATCGTCGATCTCTTGCGCGAGCTGCAGGCGAAGTACCGGCTCGCCTACATGTTCATCAGCCACGACCTCAAGGTGGTGCGCGCGCTCGCGGACGAGGTGATGGTCCTGCGGGATGGCAAGATCGTCGAGCGCGGGCCGGCCGATTTGCTGTTCGAAGCGCCGCGTGAACCCTACACCAAGGCGCTGATGGCGGCGGCCTTCGCGCTCGAGACCATCGAAGGCGGCGCCGTGCGCAGCTGACGCGCCGCGGCCGCGACGCTCAGAACTTGCTGCCGTTGAGCGTCCAGTCCGTGCGCTGAGGGAAATAGCGAGCGAGGAAGCGATAGGTGGTGCGCAGCGCCGCTTCGATCGCATCGCCGCGTTCCGACGGCACGGGATCCCAGACCAGGATCATCTCTTCCCAGCGCAGGAATCGAGTATGCAACTCGTCGCGCATGTTGCGCACGAAGTCGATCTGATGTTTGAGATTGCGCAGGACCGACAGCAATTCTCCGGTCTGGGCGTCGATGGCCTGGAACATGCCGCCGAACTCGGCGATGGGAGTCTTCATCAGCGCCTGGATGCGCTGAACGTCCTCGACGATCGATCGCTCCCGCCGATACATCTTGCCGGCGTCGGTGATCTTGCGATCGATCATCTTGATCTTGCCGTGCCGATCGCGCAGCGCTTCGATATAGGCCAGTTCGCGCGCGACGGCGTCGACCTGCTCGAGGACTTTTTCCTTGTTGTCGCGACCGTAGCCGAGCTTCTCGGCGATGTCGGCGAATGCGTCGTTGACGCGCGCCTGGGTCTCCGGATTCTCGGCGATCTTGAGCATCGCCCGAGGATCGTTCGTCGTCGCGCTCTCGCCGTTCAGCCACGCCATCAGATTGACCGTGATGCGCGCACGCGCCGTCGCATGGTGCTGCGGTTCGACGGTCCAGGAACTCGTGCCGTCGAGCAGCTCGCGCGGAATCGAATCGCCGGGCCGGATCTCCTTCACGAATTTGAGGCTCTTGGCGATGATCGCCAGCAGTTTGCCGTCATCGGTCTCCGGCGCGAGCCCGAATTCTTCGGCCAGGGTCGGGATCGTCAGCGCCGCCTTGAGGTCGCCGAGCGCCACGTTGAACACGGGCTCCTCGGTCGTCGCGGAGATGCTGAAATGGCCCCCCTTCATCGCAAGCAATTTGTGCGTGAAGAGGAAATGCGTGCTGCGGTCCGCTGGCCTGGCTGGCGCTTCCGCGCTTGGCTCGGTGGTTTCGGATATGGGATTTGCCAGTTCAGGCATCGTGCGGCGCGCTCACGAAAGACCGGAGCGACCGCCGGATGGCGAGCCCCGTTCTTTCGACACTTGCACGCGCTGGTTAAGACCCCGCTAAGGCGAAGCGCTCCCGGATCGTCGCGAACAAGGCCCGCAGGGTCTGCGCCTCGGCGCCTTCCGGGCGACCCGGCCGGCCAACGGCGTTCCAGGCGAACATGTCGAAATGAACCCAGGCGATGCCGGGCGCGACGAAATCCTGCAGGAACAGCGCGGCAGTCACCGCACCCCCCATCGGTCCGCCGCTGATGTTGTTGAGATCGGCGACCTTGCTCTCGAGCAGCGGGCGATAGGGCTTCCACAGCGGCATGCGCCAGAGCGGATCGGCGGTGGCGGTCGCATGGCGGGCGAGATCGGCCGCCAGCGCGTCGTCGTTGCAGAAAGTCGCCGGCAGCTCGGGGCCGAGCGCGACGCGCGCCGCGCCGGTGAGGGTCGCCATGTCGATGATCAATGCGGGGTTCTCCAGGCTCGCCTCGTGCAGCGCGTCGGCGAGGATCAGGCGCCCCTCGGCATCGGTATTGCCGATCTCCACGGTCAAACCCTTGCGCGATGTCACCACGTCGAGCGGGCGGAAGGCGTCGCCCGAAACCGAATTCTCGACGGCCGGCACGAGCACGCGCAGCCTCACCGGCAGCTTGGCGCGCACGATCATCTGAGCGAGGCCGAGCGCATGCGCCGCGCCACCCATGTCCTTCTTCATGAACTTCATGCCGTCGGCGCCCTTGAGGTCGAGGCCGCCGGTGTCGAAGCACACGCCCTTGCCGACCAGGGTGACGCGCGGATGCGCCTTGTCGCCCCAGCTCAGATCGATCAGCCGTGGCGCACGCACCGAGGCGCGCCCGACGGCATGGACGAGGCGATAGCCGTCCGCGAGCAGCGCATCGCCGACGAGGACCCGCTGCTCCATGTCGAGCGCCTTGGCCATCTCGACCGCGGCGTCGGCGAGCTCGGCCGGTCCCATGTCCTGCGCCGGCGTATTGACGAGATCGCGGACGAAGGCGTTGGCCTCCACGGCGCGCAGCACGCTCTGGCGATCGGCGTTGGCCGGCAGCACCAGCTTCGCGGGCGCGCGACCCGGCTTGCGATAGCGGATGAACCGATAGGCCCCGATGCCCCAGGCGATCGCGACGCGCTCGGCCTCGTCGGCGGCGAGCGCGGTCTCGATCTTCCAGGCCGCGGCAGGCAGGCGCGTGGCGAGCCCGGCCAGCCGCCAGAAATCCTCGCTCGATCCATCGCCGGCGTGGATGAAGACGGCGCCGACGGCGCCACGACCACTCGCGGATGGCAGGAGCGCAAGCTCGCCGGGTTTGATCGCGAAATCCGCGGCGTCGAGCCAGTTGCGCGTCGCTGCCGTCTGCTTCTTCAGCCAGCCGCGTGCTTGCGACGTGGCGAGAAGCGTGAGCGGACGCGCGCGCGGCGCGGAAGCAACGACGGCGAGTGCCATGGCATTCCTCGATCTGTGAACGAACGAGCGCGACCTTGCCCGAGTGCGGCGCCGTTGCAAAGCGTCGGACGCCTGCGCTAAATCGCGGTCATGGACGAAACCACTCTCTTCCTCGGCAACAAGCGCTATTCATCCTGGTCGCTGCGGGGCTGGCTTGCCTGCAAGCTCGCCGGGCTTGCGTTCAAGGAGATCGTCATCGGTCTCGACACGCCCGAGACGACGGCCCGCATCATCGCGATCTCGCCATCGGGCCGCGTGCCCTGCTTGCATCATCGCGGCCGCGTGATCTGGGACTCGCTGGCGATCGGCGAGTATTGCGCCGAGATCAAACCGGGATTGTGGCCTGCCGATCCGACCGCGCGCGCGCGCGCGCGCGTGATCGCGGCCGAGATGCATTCGGGCTTCATCGAATTGCGCAAGGCGATGTTCTTCAATCTCGGGCGTCAATGGCCGGGCAAGGGCCGCACCGCGGGCGCGCTCGCCGACATCGCGCGGATCACGCAGCTCTGGACCGAGACGCGCGCCGCGCACGGCGCCGGCGGCAGGTTCCTGTTCGGCCATGATTTCACGCTCGCCGACGCCGCCTATGCACCGATCGTGTGCCGCTTCGATACCTGGCGCCCCGACTTGACGCCCGAGGCGAGCGCCTATGCCGATGCTGTCTGGTCCCATCCGCTGGTCGCGCAATGGGTGCGCGAGGGTCGCGCCGAGACGGCGCGCTCGCCGAAATACGAAATCGAGCCGGTCTGACTCAGCGAATCAGCATCACCGGGACGCTGCAGCTGGCGAGGACGCGCTGCGATGTCGAGCCTATGACGAGCGACGCCAGTACGCCGTGCCCGTGGCTTCCCATGACGATCAGGTCGTGCTTGCCGGATTCGGCCAGCTTGGCGATCTCGTCGCCTGCCCGGCCCGACTTGGTGACGAGCTTCGCCTTCCAGCCCTTCTGCTTGAAATAGGCGAGCACGCCCTTGGCCGCGGCGGCCGTCTCGTCGGCATGCAGCTTTTCGATCGCCTCTCGTCCCACCGCGGCGCGGACCCGCGGCGAAATCGGCGTGGCGACATAGAGCAGCGTGTAATCGTCCGCGCCGCCGAAGAATTCGTCGTGGGCGCCGAGATAGGCGAGCATGCGCTTGGTGTAGGCACTCCCGTCGATGGGCAGCAGGATTTTCATGACGATGTCCTCATGTCGCGGATGCAAGCGGCCCGATGCCGTCGGGGGACACCATGGATGATCGCGCCTGCGCTGCCAAGGCGACGGGTTGAGGCGAACTGACGCAGGCGCGTCGCGTCCAGGCGCAAACATGATCCGAGGCTTGCGTGCAACGCCGGACTCGCGCGCCATTGCGCGTGCAAGATTTCCAGCGATGTCGGAACCCAACGCATCCGCCGCGCCGACGGAACTGCCGTGGCTCCTGCTTGCCGCCGCGTGCTGGGGAACTTTCGTGGTCACCGGCAGCGGCATGATCCGCGCGCCGTTCCTGCTGGAGATGGCGCGCGATCTCACGAGTTCGCTTCCCGCGGTCGCCAATCTCTTCTCGCTGACTGCGCTCGCCTGGGGCATCGCGTCGCTGCTGGCCGGCACGGCTTCGGATCGGTGGGGACGCCGGCCGCTGTTGATGGGCGCGCATCTCGCGCTGATCGTCGGCACGACAGGAGTCGCCTTGTCGGGCAGCTATGCGCTGGTCGCGTTCTGGACCCTGGTTGCCGGGGCAGGCGGCGGCAGTCATATGGGCGTGATCTTCGCTGCCGTGTCCGACCATGTGACCGAGCGCCGCCGCGGCCGCGCGCTTGGCTGGATCATGACTGGCCAATCGCTCGCCCTGGTGGTCGGCGTGCCGCTCGCGACCTGGATCGGGACCTTCTCGGATTGGCGCGGGGTGATGCTCTGCGTGGTCGGCGCCGATCTCCTCGTGATCGCCGGCTTGTGGGCGACGCTGCCGCCGGGCCGCGCCCCGGGCGCCGCGACGCGGCCGCCCAAGCTGCGCTTCGCCTCACCCGACAAGCGGCTGCTCGCCCTGCTCGCCGCGGGCATCACGGAGCGCGTGTGCTTCGGCGTCGTCGCGGTCTATTTCGCGACGCTGCTGCAGCTGCGCTATCGCCTCGACCTCGCGCAGCTCACCGTGCCGCTCGCGTTGATGGCGATCGGCAACCTCGCCGGCAACGCCATCGGCGGGCGGCTCGCCGACGGGCTTCGCGAGCGTGAACTCGGTTTCGCGGCGTGCTCGCTCGCCACGGGGCTCGCCGCTTGCGCGCTGTTCGCCTGGGATTTCGGCTTCACGGCCAGCGTGACGCTCGGCTTCGTCTATGCGCTGGTGAATGCGCTCGGACGCCCCACCGTGGTGGCGGTGTTGAGCAACGTGTCGAGCGAGATGCGCGGCGCGCTGCTCGGATTGAACATCACCTGCGCGAGCCTCGGCTGGATCGCGGCCGCGGCGATCGGCGGCCTGCTCATCGAGCATGTCGGCGTCCCGAGTCTCGCCGCCTTCACCGGCGCGATGTCGCTGCTCGGCGCCGCCCTCGCCTATCTCTCCCGGTACCTCGCGCGCCGGGCCTGACAGGACCGGTTCCGGGTTCCGAATTCGGAACCACTTGTCCGGCGAGGTTGCGCCGGCTGGCGTGATGATGGACAAAGCGGCCGCTGACGTTCGGTCGGAAGAGGAAACAGTTCATTCATGCTCGCCGCCATGCTCGCCACGGGTCGCGTGTTGCTCGCCGATGGCGCGACCGGGACCAATCTGTTCGAGCGCGGGCTCATGTCGGGCGATTCGCCCGAATTGTGGAACGACATCCATGCCGATCGCATCAGCCAGCTGCATCGCGAGTTCGTCGCGGCGGGTGCCGACATCATCCTGACCAATTCCTTCGGCGCCAACCGGCGCCGTCTGATGCTGCACCAGCTCGAAGAGCGCACGCGCGAGCTCAACGCCCTGGCCGTGCGTATCGCGCGCAAAGCTGCGGATGAGGCCGGCCGGCCGGTTGTCGTCGCGGGCTCCGTCGGTCCCACGGGGGATCTGCTC
>JANNTF010000124.1:0-3871 GCA_031403455.1 Alphaproteobacteria bacterium
GCTTCATCCAATCCGGCGGCTGCAGGATCTCCATGCGTCTCTCCTTCGTCGTTGTGCGCGGCGCGCTCAGGCCTCGAGCAGCTTGGCCGCGATCTGTTGCGGCGTCAGCCCGGCATTGGCCGCCGCCAGCTCGCGTTCGCGCGCAAGCGCCCGCTCGAGCTGGATCTTGGCAGCGGTGTATTGCGGCGGCCATTGCGTGTCGAGATAACCGATGCGAGCGGCTTCGGTGAGCGTCCAGGCGGGGTTGGCGAGGTGCGGGCGTCCAACCGCGCAAAGATCGGCACGCCCGGCCGCAATGATGCCGTTGGCATGGTCGGCTTCGGAGATTGCGCCGACGGCGATGGTCGCGATGCCGGCCTCGTTCTTGATGCGATCGGCAAACGGCGTCTGGAACATCCGACCATAGATCGGCTGTTCGGCCTTGCTGACCTGGCCCGATGAAACGTCGATCAGATCGGCGCCCGCCGCCTTGAAGAGTCGCGCGATCTCGACCGCGTCATCGGGAGTCGTGCCGCCGTCGACCCAATCATGCGCGGAGATGCGCACCGAGATCGGCCGATCTTCCGGCCATGTCGCGCGGATCGCGGCGAACACGTCCAGCGGATAGCGGCAACGCCGGGCCAGCGTACCGCCATACACGTCCTCACGCTGGTTGGTCAGGGGCGAGATGAAGGACGACAGCAGGTAGCCATGCGCGCAATGGAGCTCCAGCCAATCGAAACCAGCGGCGATCGCGTCGGTCGTCGCGCGCACGAAATCCTGTCTGATGCGCTGGAGGTCTTCCGGCGTCGCCGCGCGCGCGGTCTGTGACACGCCGCGCAGATATTGCTGCGGCGAGGCCGAGACGAGTGGCCAATTGCCGCTCGTCAGCGGTTGATCGATACCGTCCCAAGCCACGCGGGTCGAACCTTTCGCGCCGGCGTGGCCGAGCTGCAGCCCGATGCGCGCATCTGAATTGGCATGAACGTAGTCGACGATGCGCGACCATGCCTGGACATGCGCGGGCGCGTACATGCCTGGACAGCCGGGCGTGATGCGCGCATCGGCGGACACGCAGGTCATCTCGGTCATGACGAGACCCGCGCCGCCCATCGCGCGCGCGCCGAGATGAACGAGGTGGAAATCGCCGGGCGTGCCGTCGCGGGCCGAGTACTGCGCCATCGGCGACACGACGATGCGGTTCTTGAGTGTGACGCCGCGCGCCCTGAACGGCGTGAGCATCGGCGGCGGCGGCGCCGCCGTCTCGGACACCGGCGACGCGCCGGTCTGCGCCAGCGCGCGCGCGCCGATGCGTCGCTCGAAGCGCGCGACAAAACCGGGGTCGCGGAGCCAGAGATTCTCGTGGCTGATGCGCTGGCTGCGCGTCAGCATCGAATAGGCGAATTGCTCGGGGTCGAGATCCGCGTAGCGCGCCACGTTCTCGAACCACTCCATCGAATTGCGCGCCGAGCTCTGGATGCGCAACACGCCGATCGCGCGCGTCTTCTGGTAGGCGTCGAGCACGCCGCGCATGCCGAGCGCGCGATGATCGGCGAAGCAGCGCGCCAGCTCGATCGCATCCTCGAAAGCGAGCTTGGTGCCCGAGCCGATGGAGAAATGCGCGGTGTGCGCGGCGTCTCCCATCAGCACGACGGGAACTTCGCGGCCATCGAGTTGCAGCCAATGCGTCCAGTGTCGGCAGATGATGCGCGGGAATCTGATCCAGATCGCCGAGCCGCGCAGATGCTTGGCGTTGCTGAGCAGCGCGTGGCCGTCGAGATGTCGCGCGAAGAGCCGCTCGCAGAACGCGATGCCGTCCTCCTGGCTCATCGCCTCCAGCCCGGCCGCGCGCCAGGTTTCCTCCGGCGTCTCGATGATGAAGGTCGAGGTATCGCCGTCGTATTGGTAGGCATGGGCCTGGAACCAGCCATGTGCGGTGTGCTCGAACGCGAAGGTGAAGGCCGAGAAGTGCTTCTTGGTGCCCAGCCACACGAATCGGCAGCGCCGTGTATCGATGTCCGGCTGGTAGGTCGCGGCATAGCGCGTGCGCACGCGGCTGTTGAGGCCATCGCAGGCGATCACGAGATCGGCGGCGTAGCGGCGCGCGATGTCCTGGTCGTCGCCGACATCGGTCTCGAACACCAGATCGACGCCGACCTCGCTGCAGCGTTCCTGGAGGATCGTGAGCAGGCGCTGACGTCCGATGCCGCAGAAGCCGTGTCCGCCCGAGGTGATCCGGCTGCCCTTGAAGTGAATTTCGATATCGTCCCAGTGGTTGAAGGATTGCAGGATCGTGCGCGCCGTCTGCTCGTCGGTCTGGACCAGGTTGCCGAGTGTCTGGTCCGAGAACACGACGCCCCATCCGAAAGTATCTCCCGGCCGGTTGCGCTCGAGCACCGTGACCTGCGCCAGCGGGTTCTGCTTCTTGATGAGCAGCGCGAAATAGAGTCCGGCGGGGCCGCCGCCGATGCAGACGATGTTCATGCGATCCATCCGAGACCTCGAGTGATGCGACAGTCGCAAGCCGCCGCGCGTTCCGCCACAGGCTTCGCGAGTCGCGCCGCGGACGATCCGCCGCATTGACATTTCGCGGCGC
Source organism: Alphaproteobacteria bacterium (assembly GCA_031403455.1). GTDB lineage: Bacteria > Pseudomonadota > Alphaproteobacteria > CACIAM-22H2 > CACIAM-22H2 > CAIOSQ01. Next base: position 2,576 of record JANNTF010000124.1, read on the forward strand.
TGAAGGCCAGTTCGCCCTGAAATGTCATCCATGATCTCGTTGCGAAATTTCGGCCTGTTGTTCATCGCGGCCGCGCTCTGCGTTGCGGCGCCCGCTTTCGCGCATGATTACGAGGCCGGCGATCTCAAGATCGAACACCCCTGGTCGCGCGCCACGCCGCCCACGGCGCGAGTCGGCGCCGGTTATCTCGGCATCGTCAATCTCGGCGCGACGCCCGATCGCCTGATCGGCGCAAGCTCGAGCGCCGCGGGGCGCATCGAGATCCACGAGATGCGCATGGACGGCAATGTGATGCGCATGCGCGTGCTGCCGAGCGGCCTGCCCTTGCCCGCGGGCAAGGCGGTGGCGCTGAGGCCCGGCGGCATCCATCTCATGCTCATTGACCTGCGTGGCCCGCTCAAGCAGGGGAGCGCTGTGCCGGTGACGCTGATCTTCGAGCGCGCGGGGCAGATCGACGTCGAATTCAGCGTCGAGCCACCCGCCACCCGCGATCCTCGACACGCGCACTGACTCAAATCCTGGGGAGGGAAAACGCCATGAAGACAGCCGACGCCATCGCCGAGATCCTGCGCCGGGAAGGCGTCGAATGGGTGATCGGCTATCCCGTGAACCACGTGCTCGAACGCGGCGCCGCGCTGGGCCTGCGTCCGATCATCGTGCGCCAGGAGCGCACGGGTTTGCACATGGCCGATGCGATCAGCCGGGTGACGTCCGGCGCGCAGATCGGCGTGTTCTGCATGCAGCATGGGCCGGGCACCGAGAATGCCTATGGCGGCGTCGCGCAGGCCTATAGCGAGTCGGTACCGATCCTGGTGATGCCGATGGGCTACGCACGCCGGCTCGCCTGGGTGCAGCGCAATTACAATGCGAGTGTGCAGATGCAGGGTGTCACAAAATCCGCGGAGCCGATCACTTCGGCCAAGGAGATTCCGGCGATCTTCCGCCGCGCGTTCACGCAGCTGCGGTCCGGACGCGGCGCGCCCGTGCTGGTCGAGATCCCCGTCGATGTCTGGAACGAGGAGATCGATACGCTCGACTACGTGCCGGCGAAACTCTTGCGCAGCGGTCCTGACCCCGAGGCGATCCGTGCCGCGGCGGATCTGCTGCTTGGCGCCAAGCGGCCGGTGATCTACGCGGGGCAGGGCGTTCATTGGGCCAAGGCCTGGGACGAGCTGCGCCGCCTGGCCGAGCTGCGCGCGATTCCCGTCTGCACCAGCCTCGAGGGCAAGAGCGCGTTTCCCGAAACCCATCCCCTCGCGCTCGGCGCGGGCGGGCTCGCGATGCCGGGCAGCGTGC
>JANNTF010000125.1:0-11627 GCA_031403455.1 Alphaproteobacteria bacterium
ATGGGCGAGCCGCCGCTGCTCGCTTCGCTGCGCGGCGGCCGCCAGATCGCCTTTGCGGTCATCGCGACCACACTCACCCTCACCGCCGTATTCGTGCCGATCTCCTTCATGGAAGGCAATATCGGCCGGCTCTTCACGGAGTTCGGGATCGCGCTCGCCGCGGCGGTGCTGTTCTCTGGCGTCGTCGCGCTGTCGCTGTCGCCGATGATGTGCTCGAAGCTGTTGAAGCCGCATGAGGGCGAGAATTTTCTCTATCGGGTCACCGAGCCGCTCTTCGTCGGCCTGAACGCCGGATATCGATGGCTGCTCCGGGGCGCGCTGGCGTTGCCGCTGGTCATGGTCGCTCTCGCAATGGCGATTTCCGCACTCGCCTATGGTTTGTGGACCACCCTGCCCAAGGAATTGACGCCGCCGGAGGATCGCGGCGCCATCTGGATCCAGGTGATCACGCCGGAAGGTTCGTCGATCGGCTTCACGCGCGAGCAGGTGATCAAGATCGAGCGGATCGTTCAGCCGCTCGTGGACGACGGTCAGGTGCTGGCCGTGATGGCGAATATCGCGCCGAGCTTCGCGCGCCCCGCCCCGGTCAATCAGGCGAATGTCTTCGTGCGCCTGAAGGCGTGGAATGAACGCACGCGCATTCAGCAGGACATGATGAAGCAGATCACGCCCGGCGTTTCCGGCGTGGTCGGCGCCTTTGCGCGAGTCAACAGCCCGGGCACGCTCGGCCAGCGCGGCGATCCCAGTCCTGTCCTGTTCGTGCTCGGCGGATCGGATTACGACACGTTGCGCGGTTGGCGCGACACGATGCTCGACCGCATCCGCAACGATCAGCGCTTCGTGAATCCCGATTCGAACTACAAGGAAAACAAGCCCGAGCTGCGCGTGCGCATCGATCGCGGCAAGGCGGCGGATCTCGGGATCTCGATCGAGACCATCGGCAAGACGCTCGAGGCCCTGTTCGGCTCACGCGAGGTGAACACCTATGTCGATCGCGGCGAGGAATACAAAGTCATCATGCAGGCCCGCGCCGAAGACCGCGCGACGCCGTCCGATCTCGCCTCGATCTTCGTGCGCTCGGCGACGACCCGCGAGCTGATCCCGCTGTCGAATGTGGTCCAGCTGGCCGAAGCCGCCGGCCCGCAGGAGCTCAACCGCGTCGACCGTCTGCGCTCGATCACCATCCGCTCCGGCCTCGCGCCGGGTGTAACGATCGCGGAAGCGCTCGAGACGCTCGAGCGGATCGCCAAGGAGGCGCTGCCGGGTGAGGTGCGGATCGGCTACCAGGGTCAGAGCCGCGAGTTCAAGGAGAGTTCGAGTTCGCTCTACGTAACCTTCGCGCTTGCCCTCATCGTCGTATTCCTCGTGCTCGCCGCGCAATTCGAGAGTTGGATCCACCCGCTCGTGATCATGCTTGCCGTGCCGCTGGCGGTGACCGGCGGGCTTGGCGCCCTCTGGATCACCGGCATCAGCCTCAACATCTACAGCCAGATCGGCATGATCCTGCTGATCGGCCTGATGGCGAAGAACGGCATTCTGATCGTCGAGTTCGCCAATCAGCTCCGCGATGAAGGCAAGTCGGTCTACGACGCGGTGCTCGAGGCGTCGGTCGCCCGGCTGCGGCCGATCCTGATGACGTCGATCGCCACCGTCGTGGGCGCCGTGCCGCTCGCTTGGGCGACCGGCGCCGGCGCCGAGAGCCGGCAGGCGATCGGCTGGGTGATCATCGGCGGCGTGTCCTTCGCCACGCTGCTGACGAGCTTCGTGATCCCCGCCCTGTATCTGCTGCTCGCCCCGATGACCAAGCCGGTGAACGCCATCGCGCGGCGGCTGACGCAGCTCGAGACAGCTCATCGCCCGGGGATGGCCCACGTCCCGGCCGAATGACTTGCGCCGCCGCGAGGTCGTGACGGCGGCGCTCGTGCTTGCCGCGTCGGGCGCCGGCGCGCAGCAGCCTGTCATCGAATGGGGGCAGATCCACGCCACCAGCCATAAGCCGGCACCCGGCGCGCTGCCGATCACCGTGCGCGCGCTCGATGATCGCCCGGCCAATGCGCCGATCGCGCGGCGCCTGGCCGAGTCCTTGCGGCGGGCCGGACGCCAGACCGCGCCTGCCGCCGCCCCGCTGACCCTGAATTTCGATACCGAGACCGAACGCGTGCCGCAGCGTCTGCAACGCGGCATCACCGATACGCGCGGGCGCGTGAAATTCGTGCTCACGGCGACGCTCGACGAGACCGCCACCGGCCAGCGCCTGTGGTCCGGTGAGGCCAGCTATCTCGGCTACGCCAACGAAGAGAACAGCATCTTCGCCCAGCTCGCCCAGATGCTGGTCGAGGAGATCGGTAGGAATTTGCGGGTGCGTGGTTTCGCGTTGGAGTGACGTGACGCGCGAGTGACGCGCCGTCGGCGCGATCAATCACTCTCCTCGAAACGCCCCGCATCGATCAGCGCCTGGATGAAGCCGGGGATCTCGAGCCCCGCTTTGACCTGCGCCTCCATCGCCGCCTCGGCCCGTCGCACCCCCTCGAGGCGCGTGATGACCGTGGCGATCATCGCTTGGGCGATCACGACGACGCCGTCGACATCGGCCACGACCACGTCACCCGACGCGGCGGCGACGCCACCGATGACGATCGGCAGGCCGACGGTGCCGGGCCCGTTGCGCGCCGGCGAGTTCGGCGTCACGCCCGCAGCGAAACACGGCAGGCCGACCGCCTGGATGCCCGGCGTGTCGCGCACCATGCCATCGGTGACGAACGCCATCACGCCGCGATTGCGCGCCATGCCCAGCAGCAGATCGCCGGTGACGCTGGTCTGCGTGAAGCCGTCTGTCGCGCAGAGAATCACGTCGCCGCGCGCCGCCTGCGCCACGGCCCCGAACAGCGCGAGATTGTCCGCGGGCCCGGTGTGGCAGGTCAGCGCCACGCCGGTGAAGACCATCGGTGTCGCGGGGATCGGCTTGATGCGCGCGTCGAGCGCGCCACGGCCGTTCATCGCATCGACGACATAGCCCGTCGGTACGCCGGTGAGCGCACGCAGCTGCTCGGCGCTGGGCCGCGCGAAGCGCCGCCGTATGGTCAGGAGTGGCGGATCCTCGATCATGTCTTCCCCCTCAGGCGTATCGCGCGAAGAACGCTGGTTGCCATCTTGAGGCCGGCGATATCCTTGCCACCATGAAAATTCCGCATGACGCCGTCGCGGCGCTGATTCGCGAGACGCTCGCGCGTTTCATCCTGCCGCGCTTCGATCGGTTGCTGCCGGGCGAGATCACCGAGAAGCAGGCGAATGATTTCGTCACCATCGCCGATACCGAGGCCGAGCTGCATATGACGCCGCGGCTGGCAGCGCTCCTGCCCGGCTCGCGCGTCCTCGGCGAGGAAGCGGCCGCGCGCACTCCCGATCTGATGCGGCTGCTGGACAGCGACGATCTGCTCTGGCTCGTCGATCCGGTCGACGGCACGCGCAGCTTCATGGCCGCGCAGCCCGGCTTCGCCGTGATCATCGCGCTGGTGCGCGCGGGCGAGGTGCTCGGCGGCTGGATCCATCAACCCATCGGCGATCGCTGGGTCCATGTCGAGCGCGGGGCGGGGATCGTCACGGGCGTTGCGCCGCCGACGACGGCGCGTGCCGGTCCGTCGGGGTTCTTTCTCGGTCGCGCGCCCGACGGGACGCGTGCGCGCGATCGCGCCATCGCCGCGAATATCGACGCCAAGCGCCATCCCGGCGCCGGCGCGATCGCCTTCATCGACCTCGCGATAGGTGCCGTCGACCTCGCCTATTTCGCGCGCGGCTGGCCCTGGGATCACGCCGCCGGCGCCTTGATCGCGCGGGAAACCGGCGGCGTCGCGCGTTTCCTCGTCGATGCCGATCGCTACACGCCGCGGCGTTGGAACCAACCGCTGCTGATGGCGCGCGATCAGCCGGTCTGGGACCTCACGCGCGCGGCGCTGCTCACGCCCCGATCGGCAGCCGGCGGTGCTGATGCACCGGGATCTGATCGCGCACCTGCTTCACGCGGTTGATGTCGATGCGCGACGTCACGACACCGGGGCCGTCGGACGCCTTGGCGACGACGTGGCCCCAGGGATCGACCATCATCGAGTGGCCGTAGGTGTGGCGCTGCGAGTTGCCCTGCATGTACGACCCGCATTGCCCTGACGCCGCGAGGAACGTCTCGTTCTCGATTGCCCGCGCACGGATCAGCACTTCCCAATGGTCCTTGCCGGTCTGCAGCGTGAAGGCGGCCGGTAGCGCGATGATCTGCGCGCCCTTCTTGGCCAGCGCCTGAAACAACTCGGGAAAGCGAAGGTCGTAGCAGATCGCGGCGCCCACGGTGACGCCCTCGCAATCATAGGTGACGACCGCGTCGCCGGGCTTCACATGCGCCGATTCCTTGTACTCCAGCCCATCGGGCGTCGTGACGTCGAAGAGATGGATCTTGCGATAGAGCGCGATCTGCTTGCCCTCGCGGTTGAACACGATGGTCGTGTTGTAGACCTTGTCCTCGCCCGCGACCCTTTCGTTGATCGAGCCGGCATGAACGAAGATGCGATGCGCCTTCGCGAGGTCCTGGCACATTGTGTACGCGGGACCGCCGGGCACGGTTTCCGCCGCCGCCAGACGCTGCTCGGTGGTGCCGCCGGCCCAGTCGAAGGTCTCCGGCAGGAGCACCCAGTCGGGCCGCTCCTCCTTGACCGCCTTCTCGATCAGCTCCCTGGCCATCGCGATGTTCTTGGCCTTGTCGCTGATCGAGTTCATCTGCACGAGCGAGCATTTCATCGCATGTCTCCCACGGAACCAAACCGGTCGAGATCATGCCCTTCGCTCCGGGGCGGGTCCAGACGGCGCCACGTTGCAATGCCCCGAGGCTCGATTACTGTCGGCGCGGTGGATGAGAGCTGGACCGGCTATCTCGCGGCCGAGGGATTCCTCGAGCCTCTATTGACCGAACTCGACGGCGTCGAGATCGAGGCGGTGCGCGAACGGTTGGTCGTCGCACGCGGGCCAGCGCGCCAGGCGGCATGGGCGGCGAATGTCTGGTTCGATCTGCGCAAGCTGCCGATCGCATCGATCGGCGATGGTGCGCGCCAGCTGCGCGATATGCAGCGCAACTGGGCGCTCCATCCGACCGGAAATTTCCGCCGCGCGGCGCTGCTCGAGGAGAAGCTGCCACCGATCAGGAAGCGTCAGCATGCTTTCCCCGCGCCGCAGCCGACCGCGCCGCTCGGCTCCTGGACGCTCTGGGAGCCCGACCTGATTTATGCCAGCGCACGCTGCAGCAGCGCGTTTCGCCACGGCGAAATCGCCTTCGCGGAGGATCGCGAGGGTCCGCCCAGTCGCGCCTATCTCAAACTCTGGGAGGCCCTGACCCGGCTGGGCCGTCTTCCGTCGCCGGGTGAGACCTGCGTCGATCTCGGCGCCTCGCCCGGCGGCTGGACCTGGGTGCTGGCGAAGCTCGGTGCCCGGGTCATCGCCGTCGACAAGGCCGCGCTCGATCCCGCAATCGCCGCGATGCAAGGTGTCGAGCTGCGTCGCGAGAGCGCTTTCGGCCTGGCGCCGGAGGCGATCGGCCCGGTCGATTGGCTGTTCAGCGACATCATCTGCTATCCGAGCCGGCTGCTCGCGCTGGTCGAGCGCTGGCGCGCCAGCGGCCTTGCGCGCAACATGGTCTGCACGTTGAAATTCCAGGCCGAGACCGATCACGACTCGGCGCGCGCCTTCGCCGCCATCCCCGGCGCGCAGCTCTTCCACCTGCATCACAACAAACACGAACTCACCTGGGCCCTGCTCGCACCATGATCGCCGATTCCGCCAGCCATCAGCGCCCGCCCGCCGGCGGACTCGTCCTCGACCACATCGCGCATTTCGTGCCCGAGATGGCGGCCGCCGAGCGCGATCTGCACCAGCTCGGCTTCACCCTGACGCCGCTCTCGCATCAGATGCATCGTACCGAGCCCGGTGCGCCGTTGGTGTCGGCCGGCACCGCCAATCGCACCGCGATGCTCGCGCGCGGCTATCTCGAATTCCTGACCGCGACCGGCGACACGGCCAATGCCGCGAAGCTCAAGGCCGCGATGGCGCGCTACACCGGCGTGCATCTCGTGTGCTTCGGCACGGGTCAATCCGACAAGGTCCATGCGCGGCTCGTCGAGCGCGGCTTCGAGCCGCCGCCCATCGTCGCGCTCCAGCGCGAGATCGAGACCGAGGATGGCGGCCGCGCGACGGCACGTTTTTCGGTGACGCGGGCCGCGCCAGAGAAGATGACCGAAGGCCGCGTCCAGTTCGTCGAGCACCATACGCCGCAGCTGATCTGGCAGGACCGCTGGCTCCGCCACGCCAATGGCGTGAAAACCCTCGCGGCGATCGTCATTGCGGTCGCGGATGTCGACGAGGCGACGACGCGCTGGCGCCATCTCACGGGCCGCGCCTTTCGCGCCACCGGCGATGTGCGTGTGATCGCCACCGATCGCGGCCAGGCGATCATCGGCGCCGCCGGCGCGATAGCGACGCATTTCGGAGTCACGCCGCCGACGCTGCCCTGGATCGCGGGACCGGTCCTTGGCGTCACCAATCTGCGCACGGTCGAAGCGTTCCTGCGCAAGGTCGACGCAAGATTCCTGCGCGAGACCGCCGGACGCGTCGTCATCGCCGCGCCGCCCTCGCTCGGCGGCATCCTCGCTTTCCAGCAAGAGGCGAACGTCGGCTGACGAGCAGCGCTCAATCCCCGCCCGATCGATAGGCCAGCGTCTTGGTGCGCGATGCGCTGCGGCGGGAAGGGCCGCGCCCTGTACGTGGCGTCTTGGCACCGGCGGGTTCCGGTGCGACCGGCGCGCTCTCGACGGGTTGCAGCTCCGCGTACCCGCCTTTGGTCTGCACCATCTGCTTGGGATTCAAAAGGTCACTCTTCTTCATCGCCATGCAGTGTTCCTCTCGATTTGAAAATCGGTTCACTCACGTCTTGCCGGCGTGGGCGTGCGCGCGGGCGTCCTCTCGCCCGACAGCGATCGCCTGCAATGACGCTGCACCGTCCCAGTCAACGCAACCGGGGAAGACGAGTTCCGCGGTTGGACCGGAACTCTATCCCGCACCGCGTGTTGACTCGTCTGATCGCGCCGAACGCGATCTCGCGATCCATGCAAGAGGAGACACCATCATGACGATCGATTTCGCGCGTGCACTGGCGAGTCCGACTTCCGTATTCGATCGACCCGCCGACGTGGTGACTTCCCAGCTGAGCTGGGATGAAAAGCGGCAGATCCTCGAACAATGGGAGATCGACTCACGAGCACTTCAGGTTGCCGCCGAGGAGAATATGAGCGGCGGCGAGCGCGCCCGGCTCGGTGAAGTCCGCGATGCGCTTCGGCGCATTTCACCCGAGATCTTGGAACCTGCCGAACAGGGCGCGCCCGCGCCGACAAAGGCGGGCGGCAATTTCACCTGAGTCCCGGCGACCGGCGCACGCGCGAAACCTAGCCGCGCAAGCGGCGGTTACGATCAAGCCTCGCCCGTCTGCGACAGCTCCTGCGCCTCGAGCTTCGCCAGGAGCAGCGCGATCCGGTCCGGTACCGGTTGATGGATCATCACGTTGAGTCCGGCCTTCAGCTTCTCGCCGATGGCCTTCTGGATCGGATCATCGACCGGACTCGGCGCCCATTTTGGGCTCCGGGGCGGACCTCGCTGATTGGTCTCGCGTTCGATTGTCATTGTTTGCCCCGCTGATCATCCGCGACGGATACGCCGGCGCCCGGTGGGAGCCATTGGTTCGGCCGAGTGTTGCGCATCGTCGTTAGAGCGACATCTCAACGGCGCGCCTGAAGCGACGCCTTGAGGCGATGGAACATTTCGCTGATCTCCGCCTTGTAGCGCTCACCGAGCTTGGCATCGGCGGAGTGATATCGCGCCACGCCCGCCCAGACATCGCCGTTCTCGGCTTCGATCGCCTCGGCCAGGATCGCAGCGCCGATCTGCACATTCGTCGCCGGATCGATCAGATCCCGCGGCGCGGCGACCCGACTGCGATGCGATCCAAGATGAATCTGCATGAGCCCGATGCCGAGACGGTCGTCACTCTCCCATTCATCCAAGACTTTCTCGGCTTCCGCGCGATCGGCCGCATAGACCGATCCCTTGGGCGTGTTGATCGCGTAAGGCCATGGCTCGCGCCGGTGCTCAGCATCGTCGCGGCCGGATTCGTGGACGCTGATCGCGAAGAGCAGCAGCGGATCGAGATCATGCGTCGCGGCCGCGCTCTGCCAGATCTGATGCTGGACATCGGCGATGTCGGCCTGTTGCGCGCTGGTATGTGTCGACGGCAACAGCCAAGACGCCCCTCCGCACGCGACTGCCACCGACACGACAGCGAAGCGCATCAGGCTGCGACGGTTCTTCATGACGCTCTTTCCTCTCTCGACGAGGCGTGTGCTTCACCCGCAATCAATCGAGCAAGCGCGCGCGTCAGCGGTAACGCCGCGAGACAGTTTTGGTTCCCAGCCTCCATGAAATTGCGGCGCATTGGTTTGGCCCTGCGGATAGCGATCGCCGTCGCCGGACTGTCGCGGTCAGCGCGATGGCGTCGGCGTCACGCGCCAGATGATATTGCCGACGTCATCGGCCACCAGCAGCGCGCCCTTGCGATCGACGACGACGCCGACAGGCCGCCCGAGCGCGCGGCCGCGCTCGTCGCGGAACCCGGTCAGCACAGGCTCGGGATCGCCAGCCGGCAGACCTTCGGTGAACGGCACGAAGATCACCTGACAACCGCTGGGCGGCGCGCGATTCCAGGAACCGTGCTGGCCGATGAAGGCGCCGCCGCGATAGCGCGCCGGCAGGATTGACCCGTCATAGAAGGCGAGGCCCAGGGACGACGTGTGCGATCCCAGCGCAGAATCGGGCATGATCGCGCGCGCGACGAGGTCCGGCCGCTGCGGCGTTACGCGCTTGTCGATATGCGCGCCGAAATAGCTATACGGCCAGCCATAGAAGCCGCCATCGCGCACCGAGGTCATGTAGTCCGGAACCAGGTCATTGCCCAGTTCGTCGCGCTCATTGACGGCCGTCCACAGCGCGCCGGTCTGCGGCTGCCAAGCCATGCCGACGGGATTCCTGAGGCCGGACGCAAACACGCGCGAGGCGGCCGTCGCGCGATCGATTTCCCAGATCCCTGCGCGCCCGGTTTCGTTCTCGATGCCGTTCTCGCCCACATTGCTGTTCGATCCGACGCTGACATACAGCTTCGCGCCGTCCCGACTCGCGATGAGGTTCTTCGTCCAGTGGTGATTGATCGGGCCTCCGGGTGGGTCGAGCAGCTTGATGCCCTTTGCCGAAGAGCGAGTGGAGTCCGTCGAGGAAGACGGATCGAGTCTCGGCGACGCCGTCGCCATCGGCGTCACGCAGCAGCGTGATGCGATCGGGGCTCGGCACGGCCGCGCCGGCACGCTTCATCACTTGCTTCATCACCAATGCTCTGATGCCGCCGGTATCCTTGGCTGGCGCATTGGTCTCGGCGACCAGCACGTCGCCGTTTGGCGGCACGTAGAGCCAGCGCGGGTGGACGAGCCCCTGGGCGAACGCGTTCACCGCGAAGCCGCTCGCCGGCACGGGCATGCGCCCCGCAGGCCAGCCCTCGGCGGGCGCGATGTTGACGGTCGGAACCAGTCTTTCATCCGGGGCGGGCAGTTGCGGCTTCGGACCGATGCCGGCCGCGGGAGCCAATGCCGGCCTATCCGCACACGTCGCCAGACCGATGGCCGCGAGCCCGAGGGTCACGGCGACCAGCGCAAACCATAACGCGCGCCGAGGGCGCTTGATCACAGTCGCTCCTCGTTCTGCGCTGGCCGATTTGTGGAAGTCAAAACCCCATCCTCAGCGCATGCGCTCCGCACGGGTCACCTCCTCCCACCACAGCCGATCGGTCTCGTAGACTTCGTCTGAGGCCCTCATCGCCAGCGTCTCTGAGATCCCGAGCTCGATGATCTTGCGTGCGTCGCCTGGCGAAGCGGAGGAGATCGCGTCCGGGAAGCGGCTCGCCGGCTCGTCATGGCGAGAGCTGATCGGCGTGAGGGCGAGATCACCCGCTCGAAAAATCGCATCGACGAGCGCGCCGAGCCACGCGCCGAACCGCACGCGCTCCACCCGACGAACTGCGCCCGAGCTGCGTTGGAAATTCTGCTGAACAGCGCTTGAAGCCTTCACGGATCACCTCCGGTTTCCAGACCCCTCGGACTGACAACCTTCGGCACTCGTGACCGGTTCCCCAGGCGAAGAAATATCCCGTACCATGACGCAACCGGCCTTGCGCCCGCGCGGCGGGGGAATGATTCCGGGGCGGCGCTCAGCGCCGCTGCGACGCGGCGTTGATGCGCAACGCGGCCAAGGCTTTTCGCGCGCGACACACCCGGCTCTTCATCGTGCCGGTGTGGCATTTCACCATTTCCGCGGCCTCACGGTAGGAGTGACCGCTGGCGCCCACGAGCATCAGAGCTTCGCGCTGCTCCGACGGCAGACGCGCCAGCGCACGGTGAAAGTCGCGCAATGCGAGCGTCGTATCCTGACCCGGCTGCACGGTCAGCTCGTCCGTGGCGTCAGCGTCAGTTTGTGCATGCTCGAGGCGTTTGCGGCGTAGCATCGCCAGGAAGATGTTGCGGAGGATCGTGAACAGCCACGCACGCATGTTCGTTCCCGGTTGGAACATGTGCTGGTCGCTCCAGGCTCGCATCGCAGCCTCTTGGGTGAGATCGTCTCCTTGCGTCGCATTGCCGCTCAGACCGCGGGCAAAGGCGCGCATGGCCGGGAGATGGCCCACGAGTTCCGCCCTGAAATCAAATCGCGCGACGCGAACGCCGGCTCCAGACATGAGCGGTGACCGTGTCGTCGAGCGCGAATCCAGGTCGTCTGCTTCGCGGATGGCAGGGCCAGTGTGGTGCGTGAGAGCCTCCGTGATTCTGTGGCTCGCGGATGACGAAGAGTATCGAACGCCGACCCTGGCTTTCCAGGCCCGGCAATTACCTAGTGCCGGGATCGCGGTGGGATCGAAGTGTCGACGCCATCACCGCAGATCCTCGCCGCGGCGGCGCAGAGCGCCAGCCTGAGCGGTGACACTCGCTGGGCGCGCTCTTGGTCTCGGACTCGCTGCACGCGGAATTGCTATGGCAGCCGGGCTCGAAGCCACGCCCGCGATGGCGATGTCCGTTGTCGTGGTGTCGGCATCGGGAAGCGGCATGATCGCCGCCGTCGCTGGAAGCTCGGGCGTGAAGTCATCAGCCTCGAACGTATGATTGCCGTCGTCGCCCCATGGCGCGATTGGCGCCTCCAATAGCTCCGATGTCGCGCCTGCCGCGTCGGGTTCAATCGCGACCTGCTCGTCGATGGCGACGCTCGGGACCTCGCGCACCGGTGCAGCCGAGAGCTGATCGCGCGGCAGCGCGACCGGGCCTGCCGGGACGGATGCGTCGGCGTGGCTGGTGGGTTCGGCCGCGATCTGGCCGCCGGGCCTGATCAACCAGATCAGCGCCGCGGCGATCGTCAGCATGGCCGCCGTCGATCCAGCAACCGGCATCAGCTTGCGTGCCATCCCCCGCCGCGCCGCCGAGTGCCGCGATATCTCCGGCGCCGCCAAGGCCGCGCTC
>JANNTF010000126.1:0-5136 GCA_031403455.1 Alphaproteobacteria bacterium
GAAGAACATCCCGCCGAGCACGCCGGCGGAATAGGACCCGATGATGTTGAAGAGACCGACCAGCGCGAGTGTCCAGGCCGCGAGATTGGCGGGCAACCCCTGATCGCTGAGATAGGCGGGCAGATGCGTGGCGACGAACACGACGTGAAAGCCGCACACGAAAAAGCCGGCGGTCAACAGCCAGAAGCCGCGATGATGGAAGGCCTCGTGCAGCGCTTCGCGCAGGGTCTGCGCGCCACCGACCTGCGGCGCGACCGGCACGTCGCGCACGAACCAGAGCAGCGGCAGCATGAGCAGCGCTGTTGCCGCGAGCGCCACGAAGGCGTTCGACCAGCCGAGTCCGCCGATCAGTGCCTGCGTGTACGGCACCATCGTGAACTGGCCGAACGACCCGCCGGCCATGAGGATGCCAAGCGCGATCGATCGCTTCTCCGGGGGCACCATCCGGCCGACCGCGCCGATCAAGGTCCCTTGGCCGCCGGCCGCAAGCGCGCCGCCGATCAGGACATTGCCCAGCAGGATCTCGAACGAGCCGCTGGTCATCGACAAGACATAGAGGCCGGACACGTAGAAGGCCGCGCCAAGGACACCAACGCGCGCCGCGCCGTAGCGGTCGGCCAAGGCGCCGAAGAAGGGCGAGGAAATTCCCCACAGCAGATTCTGCAGGCCGACCGCGAAGGTGAAGAGTTCGCGGCCGATCTTGAAATCGATGCTGATCGGCTTCACGAACAATCCGAACCCGGCGCGCAGCCCCATCGCGACGGTCATGATCGACGCGGTGCAGGCGATGATCACCCACATGCGGGAGGTGATGAGCGGCGCGGGAGTTCGGGATGTCATGATGCATCACTCTTACGCCAAAACCGCCTCTCGCCGCGACGTTGATTCGCGCTGGGTCATTCCGTAAACCCGGTTGTCACCAGGGCCTTCCTTCGAGGAGTCACGCATGACCAAGCACAGCCGGACGCCGGGCCTGCCACCGCTCGTCGGCATCATCGGCGGCAGCGGCGTCTACGACATCGACGGGCTCGCGAACATCCAGTGGCAGCGCGTGCTGACTCCCTGGGGCGAACCGTCGGACGACCTGATGTTTGGCGAGCTCGATGGGCAGCGGCTCGTGTTCCTGCCGCGTCATGGGCGCGGTCATCGCATCCCGCCTTCGCACCTGAACTACCGCGCGAATATCGATGCGCTGAAGCGCGTCGGCTGCACGGAACTCATCTCCGTCTCCGCCGTCGGCAGTCTGCGCGAGGATCTGGCGCCGGGCAGCTTCGTCATCTGCGACCAGTTCATCGACCGCTCCTTCGCACGCGAGAAATCGTTCTTCGGCACGGGCTGCGTGGCGCATGTCTCGATGGCGGAGCCGGTGTGCCGGCGGCTCGGCGACACGCTGCAATCCGCGGCGACGGAACTCGGCATCGGGGCGCGCCGCGGCGGAACCTATCTCGTGATGGAGGGGCCGCAATTCTCGACCAAGGCGGAATCGAAGCTCTATCGCCAATGGGGCTGCGACGTGATCGGCATGACCAACATGCCTGAGGCCAAGCTCGCGCGCGAGGCCGAGCTTTGCTACGCGACCGTCGCGATGGTCACCGATTACGATTGCTGGCACGAGGACCATGATCACGTGACGGTCGATGCCGTGATCAAGGTGCTGCACGACAACGCGGCCAAGGCGCGCGCGTTGGTGAAGCGCGTCGTGCCCAAGCTGCGCGGCCGCAGCGCGGCGTGTCATGTCGGATGCCACACCGTGCTCGACACGGCGATCGTGACTCAAGCGGCGGCGCGCGACCCCGGACTCGTGCGCAAGCTCGACGCGGTCGCCGGGCGGGTGCTGGGCTGATCATGCTGCATGCGTGTCCACCATCCTGGCCGGCGATTTCCTACACACTCGCGCGGGCGCGCCCCGGCGATGTCATAGAGATTGCCGGGGATTATCTGCAGCCGGAGGCAGGTTCCGTCCAACCGGTGAAGGTTCGCGGCACCGAGAATGCTTGGATCGTCATCCGTCTCGCTGCAGGCAAGAGGATGGTCGGTCGCGCAGATCAGCAACGGCCGATCGTGAAACCAAGGAAGGGTGACGCCTTCATCAAGCTGCGCGACAGCACATTCGTCCGGTTCGAGGGATTACGCATCTTCAACGCCTGGGAGAATGCGATCGACGCGACCAACGTCACGAATGTCGAGTTCGTCGACTGCGAGGCTCGAGGCGGTCGCCACATTTTCCGGGTGCGGGGCGAGTCGAGCGCGATCCG
The DNA here is from genome assembly GCA_031403455.1 of Alphaproteobacteria bacterium. Classification (GTDB taxonomy): domain Bacteria; phylum Pseudomonadota; class Alphaproteobacteria; order CACIAM-22H2; family CACIAM-22H2; genus CAIOSQ01. The sequence continues at coordinate 2,256 of JANNTF010000126.1, forward strand.
AGTCGTGAAGTGCCGGTGGCAGCAGGACGAGCGCATCTGGCAGAAAATTTCTTGGGACGAGATCCACGATGGTGCGTTCAAGCACTTGAACGGCGCGCTGCTGCGCACCGACGACATCATCGGCAATGTCGTGTTTGAAAAGAACGAAATCTCCGACGCGTATAACGGGATCAAGTGCCGCGCCGCTGCGGCGAGCGTCGGTGGTGCGCGCAACTCCAATTTCGAAATTCGCGACAACACATTCAAACGCATTCGCGACAACCCGATCGAACCTGAAGGCTTCGCCTACAACTGGCACATCCATCACAACAAGCTGATGGATTGCCATGGCTGGTTCTCGCTCGACGGGGTACGCGGCGGCAACTGGTATGTCTACGCGAACCAGGCTTGGTTTCGATCACGCCAGGGCGAGTCGAAGACCGGCGCGCGGCCGGATACGCATCGCCGCGGCTTCGCTTTCAAGATGGCCCATCTGCCGCCCGAGGAGATGCCGGGTCCGGTCTACGTCTTCAACAACAGCTTTCATCTGCGCGTGCCGATCTTCGGTAACGCACAGGACGTGCCGCCTTACAGTTACAGCGTCAAGAATTGGTACTTCCACGACAACGCCTTCGAGTGGCGCGCGGAGGTGGTCTGGGCAGAGAGCGGCTCGAAGCCGGAGGATGAGCCCGTGCTCGGTGGCATCGAACCCGGCATCGTCTTCGAGCAGCCCTTCGCCTTCGCCGGCAGCCTGTCCAACTCGATCTCGGGCTGGCACGGTTTCGTCGACCGCGTCGGCATCGGGCAATCCGCGTCCAATCACTATCGCCAGGGTCGTCTGTTCGAGGACGGTGCGCAGGGCAAGTTCGCGCTTCGACGCGGCAGCCCGGGGCGACGCTCTGCCGCAGCCTTCGACCTTTGGATCGCGACCCGATCGACTCCCTGGCCGATGCCCCCGGGGCGCAACATCGGCGCCGTACAACCGCCGGGGTTCGACCGGTGCTGGCCGCCGTTCGAGGTCGGCTGATCAGCGACGCTTGACGGTTTTTCGCTTGGTTGCCGGCCTCTTGGTCGCAGCCTTGCGTTTTGGCGCGGCTTTCGGCTTGGCCTTCGCGCGCGCCTTGGGTTTCGTCTTCGGTGCCGGCTTCGCCTTTGCGACCGCGGATTTCTTGGCCGCCGGCGTCGGCTTCGCTTTGGCCACGATTTTCTTCGCGACCGGCTTGGCTGGCGTTGCAACGGCTTTAGCAGGAGCCACGCCGGCGACGTGCTGATTGATGAAGGCGCGGGCGCGGCCGCGTGCCAGCTTCGCGGATGCGGCATCGAAGCTGCCGCGCTCATCGCAATTGAAGCCGTGGCCGGCTGGATAGATGTTCACCTCGACCGCTTTGTGTCCGGCGGCCTTCACCTTGTCGACTTCGGTCAGCGGAATGGCGTGGTCCTTCTCGCCGAAATGGAATTGCACCGGGCACATCGGCTTCTCGACCGCCACGGCGCCGATGCCGCCGCCGTAATACGAGACGCCCGCCGCGAAGCCCTTGAGCCGTGTCGTGCTGACCCAGACCAGGAATCCGCCCCAGCAATAGCCGATCACGCCGAGCTTGCCGGCGCCGGCGATCGCATCTCGCGCCGCGGCGATGTCGAGCAGCGCTGCATCGGTCGGCGAGGCGCCCTTGAGTTCCCGACCCTTGGCGATCGCGGCTTCGTCGTAGCCGAGTTCGATGCCCGGTCGAATTCGATCGAACAGCGCGGGCACGATCGCGACATAGCCATCGCGCGCGAAGCCGTCCGCCACGCCGCGCATGTGATGGTTCACACCGAAGATCTCCTGGATGACGACCAGGCCACCTCGGGGCTTGCCCGCCGGCCTCGCGATGTAGGCCGTGGTCCCGAACCCGTCGGCTGCACGCAAGGTGATCGTCTCGCCCATGATTTCCCCCTGTGGTGTCGCGGCGACTCCAAGGTCGACGCGCGTCAGACGTTGAACCTGAACAGGATCACGTCACCGTCCGCAACCGTATAGTCACGGCCCTCCGCGCGCATCTTGCCGGCATTCTTGGCGCCGACCTCGCCGCCCAGCGCGACATAATCGTCGAAGGTGATCACTTCCGCCGCGATGAAGCCGCGCTCGAAATCCGTGTGGATCACGCCGGCGGCTTCGGGCGCCTTGGCACCGCGGCGCACGGTCCAGGCGCGCGCCTCCTTCGGGCCGCAGGTGAAATAGGTGATCAGGCCGAGCAGCGCATAGCCTTCGCGGATCACGCGCGCCAAGCCGGGCTCGTCCAGCCCGAGCGACTCCAGGAACTCGCCCTGATCGGCGGGCGGCAGGATCGCGACCTCCGCCTCGATCGCCGCGGAGATCACGACCGCCGACGCGTTCTCCGCCTTGGCCATCGCGAAGACCTTGGCTGACAGCGCGTTGCCGTCCTTGGCCGCCGCCTCCTCGACATTGCAGACATAGAGCACGGGCTTGGCGGTCAGCAGCTGCATCTGCTTGATCAGCGTGGCGTCCTCCGGCGATGCCGGCTTGAACATCCGGGCGGGTTTGCCGTCGCGCAGCAGCGCCAGGATCGGTTCCATCACGCCGAGCAGCGCGGTGGCCTCCTTATCGCCGGTCTTCGCCCTCTTCAGGAGCGCATTGACGCGCTTCTCCAGGCTATCGAGATCCGACAGCATCAGCTCGGTATCGACTGTCTCCTTGTCGCGCAGCGGATCGATCGAGCCCTCGACATGGGTGATGTCGCCGCCCTCGAAGCAGCGCAGCACATGCGCGATGGCATCGACCTCGCGGATATTGGCAAGAAACTGATTGCCGAGGCCCTCGCCCTTCGAGGCGCCGCGCACGAGCCCGGCGATGTCGACGAATTCGAGCTGCGTGTACACGGTCTTCGCCGACTTGCCGGCG
>JANNTF010000127.1:0-4981 GCA_031403455.1 Alphaproteobacteria bacterium
GGCTCGGGCCCGATCGCAAACGGCAGCAGCAACGCCACCAGCAGAAAGAAGGCGAGTGGCATCAGCCACTCGCCTGGACGAGCAGCCATCAGCGCAAGGTCGCGCGCAATCAACCGGCCCAATGGATTCACTTGCGGAACAAGCTGTCGGCTGCCGACCGGAACTCCGCCACTGAACGCGCTGATCACGATTCGATCCGTCTCCGACGTGGTAACGCCAAACAGCAGATTGTTGACTTCCACGGACAGGAAGCGATGTCCGCCGCTGAGCGTGACCGTGATGAGGGGGCTGGATGTATCCGTGTTCAGGCCGCCAAGCGTTTCGGGAAATGTGGTGAGCACGCGATTCGCCGAGGGGAAGGGCGGCGCCGTGAACTGCACGAACTGAAGGCCGATGCCCTCGAAGGTCACGTTCACGGGGCCGTTGGGGCCGGCGACCGCAACGACGAGCGTATCGTTCGTGATGGTTCCCGGCGTCGGGCCCTCGAAATCGATCGTGATCGGCGCCGCCATGGCCGGCAGCGCGAGGCCCAAGGCGAGGCCCCATCCCAGACTCACGTCACGCAAGATCTTCATCGACCGCACCCTCCATGACCTCGGCCTCCCCTGCGGGGTTGCTTCGGACGGGCAATACATACCCACTCCGGCCAGGCTTGTCTGTGAGGAACACCACTCTCGCCCCGTCCCGTCATCCGGCCTCCCTCGAGCGATCGATAGGCCGGCCCGATCATGAGGCTTCGCCTGCCAGACGCCGAGCCGTTAGGGTCCGGCAACGGGGGGTTGATCGCGATGGATGACAAATTGATGGCGGCTCTGATCGGCGGCGGCATCAGCCTGGTCGTCACGGCCGCCGGGTTGATCTTCAATCCGATCACGCAGCGCCAGCTCCAGGCATTCAAGCAACGCCAGGATGCCGAGCTGTCGGCGCTCAAATCGCGCCTCGACGATGCGCTGGCCGAGCGCAAGGCGCAGCGCGACTACGAGTATGAGGCCCGGAAGCGTCTCTATACCCAGGTCGAACCCCTGATGCTGCAGCTCGGTTTCGCGGCCGAGAACGCGTTTGGCCGCGCGGCGAATCTGGCGCTGGTCGCCCGCAAGGGGTTCCTCGATCCAGGCCCGCGAAGCTGGCTCGATCCCGGGGATGAGGGGCGGCGCTATTACCTGAACTCGACGCTCTATCGGCTGCTCCTGCCGCTTGCGTTTTTCGAATTGCTGCGCGGCAAGACGACACAGCTCGACTTCAAGCTGGAGCCCCGGCTGGAAGCGATCTTCCGCCTGATGCGCCAGCAATACCGGAGCTGGGGCGAGGAATTCGCGTTCGCCGCGGCCAGCCCGGTGCTCGCCTATGAACCCTATGCGCCGGAAGCGGTGCTCGCGCAGGTCGCTCAACCGCAGCTGTATCGCCGCCAGGGCCTGGCGCTCGGGCGCGTCGACAAGATCGCCGCGGCCATGGTGGTCGCCGATGGCAGCGCGGCGCGCGTGCGGCGCTTCGGCGAATTCGAGACGGACTGGGCCACCGGCACCGGCGAACTCGCCGATGCCGCGGGCCCGTTCTACGCCCTGTTCGCGGGCTTCCGCCCCGACCTCGCGCCGGTGACCTGGCGCCTGATCTGCGCCCAGGCCTGCCTCGTCTACGCCGTTCGCCGCCTCGTCGGACCGCCGCGCGACGATCGCGACATCATCGCCATCGTCGAGTCGTTCTGCCGCGACCCGCGCACCCGTCGACGCTTCGCCATTTCAGCCGATCCGGCAACCGGCGAGGCCGCGGCGGCGCGGAATTTCTCCGCCATCGAGTCCGTGCTGGTTCGCGCGTTGCGCGAACGCGACCTGCTGGATTGAGCGTTCGGACGACGCGCAATTCGACGCTGGATCGATTTTCGCTAGGATTGACCGCTCCGGGCAACTGGGATGAAGTGATCGCGAGCAGGCGGGCAGTCAGTGCCTCGGGAGCGGGCCATGGAGAATTCGGCCGTCGAACGCCGGCTGGCCGCCGTCATCGCGATGGATGTCGTTGGGTACAGCCGGCTGATGGGCGTCGACGAGATGCGGACCCTCACCGCGCTCAAGGCGCATCGCGCCGAATTGATCGATCCGGTCGTGGCGGCGCATCACGGAAGGCTGGTGAAGACGACCGGCGACGGCTTGCTGCTCGAATTCGCGAGCGTCGTTGATGCGATCGGATGTGCGGTCGCGATTCAGCGCGGCATGCTGTCGCGCAACGCCGACATGCGGGAAGACAGGCGCCTCGTTTTCCGGATCGGCGTCAATATCGGCGACATCATCATCGATGGCAGCGACATCTTCGGCGACGGCGTGAACGTCGCTGCGCGGCTCGAGGCGCTCTGCGAGCCCGGCGGGCTCTGCATTTCGCGCGCCGCGAACGAGCAGATCAGGGACAAGCTCTCGCTGTCCTTCGCCGATCTCGGCGAGCACACGGTGAAGAACATCGCCCGCGCCATTGGCGTCTTCGGCCTGTCGGCGAAGGACATCGCCTCGCTGCCGGAGATACCGGTCGAGCGGCCGCTGCCCGAGCACGCGGCACCGGCGTCGCGCTCGTTCAGGACTCCCGCGCTCGTCGTCTCGGCATGCGTGATCCTGCTCGCGGGCGGCGCGACCTGGTGGCTCGCACAGACCAAGCCGGCCGCGCCACCGCCGAGCTTCGACCAGCAACTCGCTTCGGCTCTTTCCAGGAGTGTCCCTGCGGCGCCGGTCAAGCACCGCGAGGACGTAGCGGGTGCCTTCGCAAAGTTGGGTCCGCATCGTGCGATCGCAGTCGCGCGGCAATCCGGCGGGACGTGGCGGACAGGCGCCTGGCCGACTCGCGAGCTGGCCGAAGAGAAGGTGCTGGAGAAGTGCCAGCAATTCTACGACGAGCCGTGCGCCGTGATCGCCGTCGACGACAGCGTCATGCCGGCTGCTGCCGACGGGACCTGGCCGGTGCGCGATGCGCCGCGCGTGCGCTACGCCGGTGCATTCAATCCCGATCGGATTCCGGCGCTGCGGCCGCTGGAGCTGCAGCGCGCGAATGCAGCGTCCTATGCGGCATCGCCCGGTCCGAAGGCCGCGGCCATGCATGTCAACGGTGCGTTTCACCTGATCACTGGAGCGGCGAGCCAGCGCGTGGCCGAAGAGCGGGCGCTGCGCGGCTGCAACAGCGATCCGGTGCGCCAGGAGACTGGCGGCCCCTGCTATCTCTATGCGGTCGACAACCGCGTGGTCCTGCCGCTGCGCTCGACGGCGCCCATCGCGGCGGTTGCGTCATCGATGGCGCAGATCGCGCCGGCAGCGCAAGCGCCACCACCACCACCACCGGTCGCCGCCTTGCCGGCTCCGCCGCCGAGTCCCGCGACGCAAGCCGCTCTGCTCGAGGTCATCGCGAAGATCGCGCCGACTTATACGGGCGCAGCGCGGGAGACGCAGGTCAGCGGCTATCTGAGTTCGGGGCCCCACAAGGCGCTCGCCGCCTTGCCGCCATCCGGGAGCTGGCGCACCGCGGGTTGGCCAAGCGCGGTCATTGCGGAAGAGCGCACGCTGGAGGCCTGTCAGGTGCGCAACGGCCAACCTTGCGTCCTCGTCGCCGTCAACGACGCGGTGCTGTCGCCGCCCGCGGACGGCAACTGGCCGCGCCGGACGATGGCGCGCGCCACCTATGACGGGTTGTTCGATCCGGCGCAGATCCCGGCGATCAACGACGCCCTGCGTCAGCGCGCGGATGTCGCGGGCTACCGGGCGAAGTCGGGCATCAAGGCGGCCGCCTTCCATCCCTGGGGACGGATGTTCTTGGCTTCCGGCGCGATGACGCAGCGCGCCGCCGAGGAGCAGACGCTCGCCGAATGCAACGCCGATCCGCAACGCAATGGTCAGGGTGGGCCCTGCCTGCTCTACGCCGTCGACAACCAGGTCGTTCTGCCCAAGCGTGCGACCGCGCCGCTGACCGCCGCCAAGTAGATTCATCTCGGGGTTCGATCCGAGCGCGGCAAAGGATCGTCCGAGGCCTGGAGAGTCTACCCAGGGGCAGCTCCATGATCGCGAACTCGACCCACAATTCGACGCTGGATCGATTTTCCGCAATTCGACGCTGGATCGATTTTCCGGATCGATTTTCCCGTATGGTCGTGTGAACGCCGGAGGGGAAACATGCCGAAGCTCAACGCGGTCGATCTGTTCTACGTCTCGATGCCCGTGGTCGAGGACATCAGCGACGGCAGCCAGGATGCGCTGCTGGTGCGCGTCGAGGCCGGCGGCAAAGTCGGGTGGGGCGAGGCCGAGGCTTCGCCGCTGCCTTCGATCGCGAGCTGGATCGCGCCGATGTCGCACGGCTTCTGCCATCCCATCGCGAGCTCGGTGCTGGGTGAGACGGTCGACTCGCCTGCCGACATCGCGCGCATCGCGGCGCGGGTGAAGCGCCGCTCGCTCGACATCCTGCAGACCGACCACACGCTCTCGGGCATCGACGAGGCGCTGTGGGATCTGCTCGGGCAGCTGCGCGAGGAGCCGGTGTGGCGGATGCTGGGCTACCGCAAATCCTGGCCCAAGACTCCCTATGCCTCGCAGCTCTTCGGCGCCACGCCCGAGGAGACGCGGGAAAAGGCCGCGCGGGTCGCCGCCGACGGCTACCGCGCCACCAAATTCGGCTGGGGAGCGTTCGGCCTCGGCACGCTCAAGCTGGATGTGGATCATCTGATGGCCGCGCGCGAAGGGCTAGGCCAGGAGGGCATTCTGCTCGTCGACGCGGGCTGCGTATTCGACGCCGATGTCGAGCGCGCGGCCAAGCGCCTGCCCGCGCTCAAGGCGGCGCGCGCGACCTGGTACGAGGAACCGCTCGATCGCGACGCGCTCGGCGAATACAAGGCGCTCTCCAAGCGCACGCCCAAGGTGAAGCTCGCCGGCGGCGAGGGCGCCTACACTTTCCTGATGGCCAAGCAGATGATGGATCTCGCGGGTTTGAGCTTCATCCAGATCGATGCCGGCCGCATCGGCGG
>JANNTF010000128.1:0-6137 GCA_031403455.1 Alphaproteobacteria bacterium
AACATCCAGAAGCCGGCGATCAGATCCTGCGTCTCGGTGAAAGGACCCTCGATCACGGTCCGCTTCGGGCCGGAGAACCGGACACGTGCGCCCTTGGAACTCGGCTGCAGCCCGTCGCCCGCCAGCAGCACGCCGGCCTTCAGGAGTTCCTCGTTGTACTTCGCCATCTCGGCCAGCAGCGTCTCGCTCGGCATCACGCCGGCCTCGGAATTCCTGGTCGCCTTGACGATGATCATGAAGCGCATCGACTCGTCTCCTTGCTGGTCTCACATCGGTACGACGAACGAGGGAACGCAACGCCGACACATCGGATGAAATTTTTCCGAGCGGGTTCGGTGGCAGGCAGCCGCGCCCGAACTCAGGGCGTCAGCGTGGCCATGAAGCGGCGCAGCTGCGGCGCCCATTTCGCCGCATCGACCCCGCCGCTGGAATGGCCGAGTTCGGTGTCGATCTCGACATATTCGGCGGCGATGCCATGCGCGGCGAGCTTGGGCATCACGCGCGCGGCCAGGCTCGGCGGAAAGATGCGATCGGTGCGCGAGAGGACGTAGAGGACCCGCGCCTTGATCTTCGCCAGCTCGGGCTCGACGTCGAAGCGGATGCTCGCGCGACGCAGCACACTCAGCGAATTGGCGTCGAATTCCCGCGCCCAGGTCTCGGCGCGGCGATGGATCTCGGCCTCGCGCGCCGTGGCATCGGGGAAGCTCGGCGCGAGCTGCGTGTCGATGCCGTAAAGTTTCAGTGTGTCGATGCGCAATTGCGTCAGCGTCGGCAGGATGCCGCCGCGATCGTAGTAGCGCCCGCCATTCCAGTTCGCATCGCGCGCGAGATAGGCGATGAGCTCGTCGAGGCTCGAGGGGGCGCCGGGCGAGCGCGGCGAGGAGATCGCCGGCACGATGCCGGTCATGAAATCGGGGAAGCTCACCGCCCATTGAAAAGCCTGGATGCCGCCATAGGACGGGCCCGCGACCGCGACCAGATGCTTGACGCCGAGCTGGTCGAGCAGGGCGCGCTGCGCGGCGACGATGTCGACCACCGAGATGTCCGGGAAGTCCGGGCCGTAGGGCTTGCCGGTCCGCGGATCGATGCTCGCCGGGCCGGTCGAGCCATAGGCCGAGCCGAGCATGTTCGACGCGACCACGAAGAGGCGATCCGTATCGATCGCTTTGCCTGGCCCGACCAGCCCGCCCCAATAGCCCTCCGCCGCACCGCCGCCGACATCGACCATGTGGTGGCTGCTCGTGTAGCCGTGGGCGAGCAGCACCGCATTGCGCCCGTCGGGTGCGAGGCGCCCATGCGTGACATAGGCGAGCTCGAGCTCCGGCAGGATGTCGCCATTCTCGAGGCGGAACTTCGTCCTACGGAAGACTTGATTGGTCATGAAATTCAGGGTCCCGATTGCGAGGTTGAAGGACGCGCGCTAGCTCGCCGCGAATTGCGCGGTGAGATGCGTGTCGAGGAAGTCGAAGACGCGGCGCAGGCGGGTGCTGCGTTTCAGGTCGTCGTGGCCGCAGAGCCAGATCTCCAGCGGCAAGCTGAACTCGGCGGCGAGGACCCGGCGCAGATGCGGCCGCGCCGCCGCCACCGGGACGAGGCATGGTCCGATCCCCATCCCGGCCTCGATGGCGGCGAGGCGCACGAGCACGGCATCCGTGCGGAATCTGAATCGCGCGCTCGCCGGAATCCGGATGCCGGCGGCGCGCAGTTCATGATTGGAGTCGCGCTGGTCGGGGCCGATCATCACGTGACCGTTCGACTCGGCGAGCGATCGGGGCGCGCCGCAGCGCGCGATGTAGTCGACCGTCGCGAACATGCCGAGTTCGATGCGGCCGACGCGCTTGGCGATCACCTCGTCCTGATCCGGGCGAACGAAACGCACGGCGATATCGGCATCGCGGCGCAGCAGATTGGCCATCTCCTGCGAGACCTGCAGCTCGATCTCCAGAAGCGGCTCCGCCTGCATGAGCGGCGTCAGCATGGGCGGCAGGATGTGATAGCCGAACGCTTCGCTCGTGGTGATGCGCACCACGCCGGTGACTCTTTCGGCCGTCATGCCGACGAAGCCCTCGGCCTTGCGCGCGAGATCCCGCATCGGGCCAAGCGTCGCGTAGAGGGCGCGCGCACGCGATGTCGGCGCGAGGCCGGCTGGCAGCCGGTCGAACAGCGTCTCGCCGGTGACACGCTCGAGCGCGCGGATGTGGCGACCGACGCTGGGCTGGGTCATGCGCAGCTCGACCGCCGCGCGAGTCAGCGTGCCGGTCTCGACGACCGCGACGAAGGAACGCAGCAGGTTCCAATCGTCCAGGCGGATGGTTCTCGGCGATGATGAACGTGCGCGCGCCATGCGGCATGCAATCTCGCATGCCCCGCATTCACGGTGTCGCGTTTTCAGCGATCGCCGCCGTCGCGACACTTCCCGCCTCAACCCCGGGAGATTGTCATGCAACGACGCGACTTCATTCGTGTGCTGGGTGGTTCGACGATTGCCGCTGCGGCGCTGCCGCTGGCTGGCTGCTCGGCGGAGTATCCGCCCGCGGCGGTCGCCGCGTGGCGCGGCCCCGGCGACGAGCCGGAGCTGCGGCGCCGGGTGCTGAGCTACGCGATCCTCGCGCCCAATCCGCATAATCTCCAATCATGGCTGATCGATCTGCGTGAGCCCGACGCGATCACGCTGTGGGTCGATCCGCAACGCCTTCTGCCGGAGACCGATCCACCGGGTCGGCAGATCCTGATCGGTCAAGGCGCGTTCCTCGAGCTCCTGGTTCTCGCGCTGGCGCAACAGGGATTCGAAGCGCAGGTCACGGTCTTCCCTGGAGGTGAGCCGGGGCCACGCTGTGACGATCTTCCCGCGCGGCCCGTCGCGCGCGTGAGCTATCGGCCCGGTGGTCGCGCGGATCCGCTCTTCGCGCAGGCGCTGCGACGCCACACGCCCAAGAGCGATTACGACACGCGCCGCGCCGTTGCCGCGGACGAACTCGAGAAACTGCGCGATGCGGCGGGCGGCGACGCGGCGGGTTTTGGCGGGACGGTCGACATGTCGCGTGTCGAGACGCTGCGCGCGCTGTGCTGGGATGCGGCCAAGATCGAGCTGCTCACGCCGCGCACGATGATGGAGAGCGTGCGGCTGACCCGCGTGGGGCCGAGTGAGATCGCGCAGCATCGCGATGGCATCAGCGTGAACAATGCGATGGCGCGTGTTGCGGCGGCGTTCGGCCTGTTCGATCGCAGCGCGCCGCCCGCCGTGGGCAGCACGGCCTACACCCAGGTGATGGCGCGGTTCGAGGGCCATAGCCGCACGGCGATGGGCTTCGTCTGGCTGGCGACGGCGGGCAGCACGCGACGCCAGCAACTCGATGCGGGCCGGGCGTTCCTGCGTCTGCAGTTGAAGGCGACCGAGCTCGGATTGGCCGTGCATCCGATGAGCCAGGCGTTGCAGGAGTTTCCGGAGATGGCGGCGCCCTATGCGCGCGCGCATCAGCTCGTCCTCGGCGTCCCAGCGCCGCGATCCGCAGCGGATCCGACCGTGCAGATGCTCTGCCGCATCGGCTATCCGACCTTGGTGGCCAGCGCGACGCCGCGACGGGATCTCTCCGCCTGCGTCCGCACGTCATGAAACAGCGATTGACAGGGGTGTAATTAAAATTACAGTAATGTACGTTACATTTCGTGCTCAACCGAGCCGAGCGTCAGATCCCAGGAGCATCGCCATGTCTCGTTTCATTACGCCCCCGCGTGGTTTGGCTGCCCTGACGCTCCTCCTCGCGGTCGGGCTGCTCGGAGCGTGTCGCGAGTCCGCGGCGCCGCTTGCCGAGATCGTCCAGACGCCGCGCCCGGTGAATGTCCAGACGGTCGCTTACGCGGCGCAGGAGCAGCGTTTCGCGCTGGCCGGAACGATCGTGCCGCGTGTCGAAGCGACGCTGGGGTTTCGGGTCGCTGGCAAGATCGAGTCGCGGCGCGTCGATCGCGGCGCCATCGTGAAGGCCGGCGACGTGCTGGCGCAGCTCGATCCTCTGGATCTCGACCTCGCGCGCGCGAACGCCGTCGCGGCGCTGGCCGCGGCGGACGCCGATGCGACGGAGGCGCGCGCGGAGTTTCAACGCTACGCGGAGCTGCGGCAGAGCGCCGCGTTCGCGAGATCGGTCTACGACAAGCGGCTCGCTCAGATGAATGTCACGGCGGCGCGCCAGGCGCAGGCGCGTGCCGCGTTGCGCCTGGCGCAGAGCCAGCTCGCGCATGCGGTGCTGATCGCCGATGCCGATGGCGTCATCACCGAGCTTCTCGCCGAGCTCGGGCAGGTTGTCGCATCCGGACAGCCGATCCTTCGTATCGCCCATGCGGGCGCACGCGAATTGCTCGTCGATGTGCCTGAGCATCGCATCGCCGCGCTGCGCGGGGCCGGGCGGCTGGAGGCGAGTCTCTGGGCGATCGCCGGGCAGCACTGGAGTGCGCGTCTGCGCGAACTGTCGCCGCAGGCCGATCCCGCGACGCGCAGCTTTGCCGCGCGCCTAAGCATCACCGATGCGCCGGACACGATCGCACTCGGGATGAGCGCGACGTTGCATGTCGTCCAGCTCGGCGTCCTGCCGCTTGCGCGCCTGCCTCTGGGCGCGCTCTACCAGCGGGATGGCGGGCCTGCCGTTTGGGTCGCGGATGCCGCGACGGGCGCGCTGACCCTGCGGCCCGTCGTGCTCGCCGCGCTCGAGGCCGATGCGATCCTGATCCAGGACGGCATCGCCGAGGGCGACCTCGTCGTCACGACCGGCGTGCACAAGCTCGATGCCGGACAGCGTGTGCGCCTGCTGGCTCAGTCGCGCTGAGCGCGTGCCGTGGCGGGCGAAGGTTTCAATCTCTCCGCCCTCGCGCTGCGTCATCGCAGTGTCACGCTGTTCTTCCTGATCGTCCTGCTGGCGGCCGGCACGCAGGCGCTGTTCCGGCTCGGTCGTGCCGAGGATCCGGACTTCACGGTCAAGACGATGGTCATCACCGCGGTCTGGCCGGGCGCGACGGCGCGCGAAGTGGAGCTTCAGGTCACCGACCGCATCGAGAAGAAGCTGCAGGAACTGCCGTTCTACGATCACACGATAAGCACTGCGAAGCCGGGCGAGACGGTGGTCAAGCTCAACCTGCGCCAGGACACGCCGTCGCGGCAGGTCGCGGAGATCTGGTACCAGGCGCGCAAGAAGCTCGGCGACATCCGCGCGACGCTGCCCGACGGCGTCCAGGGCCCGTTCTTCAACGACGAATTCGGCGACACGTTCGGCGTCATCTACGCCTTCTCCGGCGAGGGCTATGCGCCGCTCGCGCTCAAGCGCGTCGTCGAGGACGCCCGCCAGCGTCTGCTCGGCGTGCGCGATGTCGGCAAGATCGAGATCATCGGCGCGCAGGAGGAGCGCATCTTCGTCGAGGTCTCGCATCGCAAGCTCGCGACGCTCGGTCTCGGCGCGCCGCAGATCTTCGAAGCGCTGCAGCGCCACAATCTGATGCGCCCGGCCGGGGTGGTCGAGGCGCAGGGCGCGCGCATCGCGCTGCGCCTCGACGGCGGGCTCGCAAGCATCGAGTCGGTGCGCGATCTGCCCCTGCAGGCGGGCGGGCGGATGCTGCGGCTGGCCGATGTCGCGACGGTGACGCGCGGGCCGGAGGATCCCAAGAGCTTCGTGATGCGCTTCAACGGTCGCGACGTGATCGGGTTGGCGATCTCGATGAGTCGCGACGGCAACATTCTCGATGTCGGGCAAGCGCTCGCCCAGGAGATGTCGCGGCTGCGCGCCGATCTGCCGGCGGGGATCGACATCGCGCAGGTCGCCGATCAGCCGGAGATCGTCAAGCGCTCGATCGACGAATTCCTGCGCACGCTGGGCGAAGCGCTGGTCATCGTCCTGGCGGTGACGTTTCTGTCGCTCGGCCTGCGTACGGGAATCGTCGTTGCGCTCAGCGTGCCGCTGGTGCTGGCGATCACGTTCCTCGCGATGGACCTCGCGGGCATCAATCTGCAGCGCATCTCGCTGGGCGCGCTGATCATCGCGCTGGGCCTGCTCGTGGACGACGCGATCATCGTCGTCGAGATGATGATGGTGAAGCTCGAGCAAGGCTGGGAGCGCGGCAAGGCGGCGGCTTTCGCCTATGCGTCGACGGCGCTC
>JANNTF010000129.1:0-3193 GCA_031403455.1 Alphaproteobacteria bacterium
GCCTTGAGCGCATAATTCGTGCCGAGATAGCAGGAGGGCTCGCCGTCGCGTTCGACGAAACTCGCGATCGGCATCGGCCTGACGGCGATCCCGTCGCCGAGCTTCGCGTCGAGATCGTTGCGGTGATAGACGAAGCCCTGGCGATGCAGCGCGGCGAGGTCGGGACGCGTGCGTTCGAGCTCATCATGGACGGCAACCGCGCTGACGATCCGGCTGGCGCCGCCCGATTTGGCGGCGCGGAAGCACATCAGCCCGATGATGTCGCAGGAATCGCTGTGCATGTTCTGGCCGCCGCCGTACTGGTAGCCGCGCACGCTCGGATCCACGTCGCTGATATTGACCACGTGGCCGAGATACTCGCCCTGGCGCGACTGCGTGATCGCCGTGCCGATATGCGCGCCGAGCCCGAAATAGATGCGCGCGAGATCGTCGTCGCCGTAGCGTGCCCGCGGCAGGCCGCGCAGCAGCTTGAAGCCGCGACCGTGGCGCAGCTCGTCGCGAAACCCCGCGAGCCGCCGACCGAGACGCGGCAGCGGAAACCGCGCCGGGGTGATGTCGGGAAAATCGAGATCGCCCTGGCCATGGAGATGCGCGAGCGCGGCGTCGATCTCCGCCAGCTCGCGCGCCGATAATTCGTAGAGTCCGTCCTGGCGCCAATCGAGCGCCGATCCCTTCCAAGCGGCGAGACGCGTCATCACCAGGCGACCCCGAGATAGGTGCGATCATCCGCCTTGAGCATGCCCAGCGTGCCCTTCACGCTCGCATAGGCGCCGATCTTGGCCGGATCCTCCGCCTCCACCTCCTCGAAGGCGCGTTCCCAGGCAGCGACACCGAACCCGTCGCCGCCCTTGAAATACCCATCGCTATAGAGTTCGACCGCGGCGATGCCCGCACGGGGTGCGCGCTCGTGATGCACGAACTGCATCGGCACGTCGAAACCGTCGAGGCAGGAATAGCCGAGCGCCGAGCGCGCATTGTTCTGATGTCCGCCTTGCGCGTGGATGATGCCGCCTTGCACCAGCCCGGCGATATCGCCACGCGGCAGATGCGGCAGGGCGGCGAGATTGGCGACGATCGCGGCGGCCTCGATCGCGGCGAGGTCGTCGGCATTCAGCACGCCGTCAAACGCCGTGACGGGCTGGCGCGTGCCGCCCCAGGTGACGCGCCGTGACATCGTCTCGCGCAACGCCGGGTCGCCGGTTCGCGGCGCGATCACGGCCCAGGCGTGTTGGCGGGCCGTCGCCGTGACGCGGTCGAGATCCTTGTCGATGCGGATGTCGCGCGTCATGCCCAGGCGCACGCCGCTATCACCGATCAGCAGCAATTCGAACTCGTCGCGCCGCTCGAGCACCAGCGCGAGAGTCGCCGAAAAGCGGAAATTGCAGTCGCCGCGCGCGCGTTCGAGATTGCCGTGGCGGCCATAGGCATCGGCGATGATCGCCGTGAGCGACGGCACCAGCTCGCGCGCGTCGGACGGCGCCGCGCCGCGCCGGCCGAGCATGTCCTCGAGCGCTTCCTTGACCAGCACGGCGCCGTATTGCCCCGCGAGCATGCCGTCATACCGTGTGCCCAGGCGATCCGTGACGCCATCGATGACCGCGTAGGCGCGCCCCGGCAGCACGACGAAGCGATCCTCGTTGGCCTCGGGATGCGCGGGATCCTTGCCCTCGGAAAAAGCCTCGAGCCGCATCGCGTCAGCGTCAGCGCCGGGCCTGCGCGAGGGCGCGCCACTTCGCCTGGATGTCCTTCACGTCCTTGCCGATCTGGACGGAGTCGAGCTTGATCAGTTTGATCGCGCTCAGCGGCGGCAGGACGCTGCTCGCCGGCACGTCGGTGCGCACCGACCGGCGGCCGATCTCGGAGACGAGATACTCCTGGGTCGGCTTCGACAGCGTCCAGTCGATGAAACGCTTGGCGTTCTCGGCATTGACCGCGCCCTTCACCAGCGCGATGCCGTCCGGCGGCACCGCGGTGCCATCGGCCGGATAGATGATCTCCACGTTGCCGCCGGCCTTCACGTATTGCAGCGCGTTGTCCTCGAGCGTCAGCCCGACCAGCGCCTCGCCGTCGTTCACGAAGCGCGGCACCGCGCCCGACGAATTCGACAGCGTGAAATTGCCGAACATCTTGCCGTACATGTCCCAGCCCTTGTCGCCGAAGATCGACAGCACGATCGTCAGCTGGGTGAAGGCCGAGCCCGAGCTATCGGCGCGCGCCGAGGAGATCTTGCCCTTCCATTTGGGATCGGCGAGATCGGCCCAGGTCTTCGGATACTCCGCCGGCTTGAGCATGCTCTTGTTGACCGCGAACACGTACATCACGCCGGTATAAGGCAGGTAGTTCGTGCTGATCTTGTAGGCCGGATCGATGCTGCTCCACTCCGCCGGGATGAAGCCCTGCAGCAGATCGGCGTTCTCCTCGAGCTGGTCGCCGCCGATGCTCCAGATCACGTCGGCCTTGGGCGCAGCCATCTCGGCGCGCACGCGCTTGACCAGATCGCCCGAGGGCAGCTTCACCACGTCGACCTTGATGCCGCTCTCCTTCTCGAAACGCGGCACCATGGCGTCGACGATCGCCGAGATATGCGCGGTATAGACGGTCACCCGCTTGTCCTGCGCATCCGCCGTCGCGGCCGCGAAGGTGATCGTCGCGGCGGCGACGAGAGATCCGAGACGCAGCATGCGAGTTCCTCCTCTGATGGCGTGGCGGCATCGCAAGTTCGCATGCCGGACCACGCGCAAACTTGACGCTTCGATGGACGATTTGTAAAGCAACCCACCGGCACTGACGAGCGTAGAGGGGACGATGGCCGATCTTTCCGTGAAGGGCCTCGTCAAGGAATACGCGGCCGGGGTGCGCGTCCTCGCCGGCATCGATCTCGATATCCGCTCCGGCGAGTTCTTCACGCTGCTCGGGCCCAGCGGCTGCGGCAAGACCACGCTGCTGCGCACGATCGCCGGCTTCATCCGTCAGAATGCGGGCACGATCCATGTCGGCGCCGAGCCGCTCGACGACCAGCCGGCGCATAAGCGCGATATCGGCATGGTGTTCCAGGACTATGCGGTCTTTCCGCATCTCAGCGTCGCCGACAATGTCGCCTTCGGGCTGAAGGCGCGCCGCCTACCGCGCGACCAGATCACGACCCGCGTCGCCGAGGCGCTGCAGATCGTGCATCTCGAGGGCTACGAGAACC
>JANNTF010000130.1:0-1766 GCA_031403455.1 Alphaproteobacteria bacterium
AGAAACTGAAGGGCGTGCGGCCGCACATGCTCTACCAGAACACCTTCTACAAGGGGCTGGATTACTCCTTCTGATGCAAAAGCTCCTCGACGTCCGCGGTCTCAGAACTCACTTCCACACCGACCGCGGCCTGTTCCGCGCGGTCGACGGCATCGACTTCTCCGTCGAGCGCGGCCGCACCGTCGGACTGGTCGGCGAATCCGGCTGCGGCAAGAGCGTGACGGCGCTGTCGATCATGCGCCTGCTGCCCGATCCGCCGGGCAAGATCGCGTCGGGCCGGATCCTGTTCGACGGCGTCGACATGCGTACTCTGGATGCGGCCGCTTTGCGCGCGATCCGCGGCGATCGCATCGGCATGATCTTCCAGGAACCGATGACGTCGCTCAATCCGGTGTTCACCATCGGCGACCAGATCGCCGAGAGCGTGATCGTGCATCGCGGCCTGTCGCATCGCGCCGCACGCGAGGAAGCGGCCGGGCTGCTCGATCTTGTCGGCATCCCCGCGGCGCGCAACCAGCTCGGCCGCTATCCGCACGAGATCTCCGGTGGCCAGCGTCAGCGCGTGATGATCGCCATCGCGCTCGCCTGCAAGCCCAAGCTCCTGGTCGCCGATGAGCCGACCACCGCGCTCGATGTGACCGTCCAGGCGCAGATCCTCGACCTCATCGGACGTCTGCGCCGCGAGCTCGGGATGGCGGTGCTGCTGATCACGCATGATCTCGGCGTCGTCGCCGAGTTCTGCGATCGCGTCGCGGTGATGTATGCCGGCCGCCTCGTCGAGGAGGCGCCGGTCGACGCCTTGTTCGCCGCGCCGCGCCATCGCTACACCGAGGCGCTGCTGCGTACGATGCCGGCGGCGAATGCGCCGGGCAAACGCCTGCCCTCGATCTCGGGCACGGTGCCGTCGCCGGCCGAGCGTGGGCAGGGTTGCATCTATGCGCCGCGCTGCGGCTTCGCGCTCGACCGCTGCGCGAAAGAGCTGCCGCCGCTGACACCGCCGCCGCACCGCATGCGCTGCTGGAATCCGGCCGCGTCATGACCGCGTTGCTCGAGATCCGCGATCTCGTCAAGCACTACGTCGCGCGCGGCGTCACCATCCGCGCGCTCGACGGCGTGAGTTTCGCGCTGGGGCGTGGCGAGGTGCTGGGCATCGTCGGCGAATCCGGCTGCGGCAAGTCTACGCTCGGGCGCACCGTGCTGCGCCTCGTCGAGCCGACCGCCGGCACGATCGCCTTCGATGGCGAGGACATCACGCGGCTCGATCGCCGCGCGATGGTGCGGCGGCGGCGCGACATGCAGGTCGTGTTCCAGGATCCGTTCGGCTCGCTCAATCCGCGTCATCGCGTCGGCGAGATCATCGGTGAGCCGCTCGAGGTCCACGATGTCGGCGATCGCGCCAGCCGTGCCGCGCGGGTCGCGGAGCTGCTCGCGATCGTCGGCTTGCCGGCCGATTCTGGTCGCCGCTATCCGCATGAATTCTCCGGCGGCCAGCGCCAGCGCATCGCCATCGCGCGGGCCCTCGCGTTGGAGCCCAAATTGCTGGTCGCGGACGAGCCGGTCTCCGCGCTCGACGTCTCGAACCAGTCGCAGATCATCAATCTGCTCGCGGAGCTGCGCCAACGCCTCGGCCTCGCGATGCTGTTCATCAGTCACGATCTCTCGGTCATCCGGCATGTCAGCGATCGCATCGCGGTCATGTATCTCGGCCGCATCGTGGAGATCGGCCCGGCCAGCGACGTCTTCGAGCGGCCGGCGCATCCCTATAC
>JANNTF010000131.1:0-3670 GCA_031403455.1 Alphaproteobacteria bacterium
TCGACGAGGCCGCGCGCATCGACGGCGCCTCGCCGATGCGGTTCTTCCGCGACATCATGCTGCCGCTCTCGACCACCAACATCGCCGCGCTTGCCGTGATTCTATTCTTGTACGGCTGGAACCAATATCTCTGGCCGCTGCTGATGACGACGGATGCGAACTACCACACGGCGGTGCTGGGCGTGTCGAAGCTCTTGCCAGGTGGCGACGGCCGCCCGGAATGGAACGTCGCCATGGCGGGCGCCGTGATCGCCATGCTGCCGCCCATCCTGGTCGTCGTGCTGCTGCAGCGCTGGTTCGT
Organism: Alphaproteobacteria bacterium; assembly: GCA_031403455.1. Taxonomy (GTDB): domain Bacteria; phylum Pseudomonadota; class Alphaproteobacteria; order CACIAM-22H2; family CACIAM-22H2; genus CAIOSQ01. Next base: position 302 of record JANNTF010000131.1, read on the forward strand.
GAAGGGGCTGATCGAAGCCGACAAGTGAGCGTGGCGTCGCGCCCGTCAGTCCAACTGCAGCAACTGGCCCTTGAGATAGGCGCTTTCCGGCACATGCGGGTGGACGGGGTGATCGGCGGCCGCTCCGGTGCTGCGCAGGATCCGCGCCCCGCGCTCGGCGTCATCGAGGCCACGCGCGACCTGTTCCGCGAAGAGCGGGAGATCGACATGATGCGAGCATGACGCGATGAACAGGAATCCTCCTGGCGCCACCACCCGGGCCGCCAGCCGCGTCAGCTTGCGATAGCCGCGCGCACCCGGGCCGAGATCCTTCTTCGACTTCACGAACGCCGGCGGGTCGGCGATGACGACATCGAAACGCGCGCCCTGCCCCTCCAGCCGCTCGAGCTCCATGAAGGCCTCGCCTTTCACGAATCGGCAGCGCGCGGTGACCTCGTTCGCCTCGGCCGCATGCGCGGCCAGCGCCAGCCCGCGTTCGGAGCGATCGACGAGCGTGACTTCGGCCGCGCCGCGCTGCGCCGCCAGCACGCCGAAACCGCCGGCGTAGGCGTACATGTCGAGCACGCGTGCGCCTGGCGCGAATGCCGCCATCATCGCCCGGTTCTCGCGCTGATCGAAGAACCACCCGGTCTTCTGTCCCTCGCCAAGATCGGCGAAGAAGCGGCAGCCATTCTCCTGCACCGGCAGATCGGCCGGCAGCGCGCCGCGCAGCATCTCCACCTTCAGCGGCAGACCTTCGAGCTGGCGCGACGGCGAATCGTTGCGCAGCACGATCGCGCGGGGCGCCAGGCTCGCATCGAGCGCCGCGACGAGGAGCGGCCTGAGCGCTTCCATGCCCGCGGTGTTCAGCTGCGCGACCAGCACATCGCCATAGCGATCGACGATCAACCCCGGCAAGCCGTCGGCTTCGGCATGGATGAGGCGGTAGAACCCGCCCGGATGCAGCCGCTCGCGCAGCTTCACGGCAGCCGCGATGCGCGCCGCGAAGAAACTCTCGTCGATGGTCGCGTCCGTGTCGCGCGTCAGCACGCGCGCGGCGATCAGCGTATGCGCATTGAAGGTCGCGAGACCGAGCGCCTCGCCGTTGGCCGCCACCAACCGCACGACGCCGCCATGGGGCAGCGCCTTCGCGGCCGCATCCATCGCCACTTCGTTGGAGAATACCCAGGGATGACCGGCGCGGACGCGCCGATGATGGCTCGGCTGGAGCTTCAGCTCAGGAAGCATGGAAGAGACGTCGGCGGCGTGCAGGCGTGCGTGAGATCAACATGCCGCGCAGCATAGGCGCTTGCGTCGTGCCATGCGCGCATGAAAGCGGCGCGCGCGGGTCAGTCGCCGAGAGCTTCGCCTTCGCGACGCGGGTCGGCGCCCCCCATGAGCTGCACGGCGTCGCCACGACGTATCACCGCGATCCCTTGCAGACCGCTGACCAATTCGTTCTCGACCACGGTATGGCCGCGCTCCTTCAGACCAGGCGCGATCAGCTGCAGCGCGGAGCCCTTCTCGATCTCCAACGGACCGCCCAGCGTGACATGGCGCGGCAGGCTGATCGCCTGCTGGATGTCGAGATCCCAATCGAGGAAGGCGACCAGCGTCTGCACGACATAGGGAATGATGCGCGCACCGCCGGGCGAGCCCAGGCTGAGCAGCAGACGCCCCTCGGCATCCGTCACGATCGTCGGCGCCATCGAGGAGCGCGGGCGCTTGCCTCCGGCGACCGCATTGGCCACCACCAGATCGCCGTCGCGCGGATTGAGCGCGAAATCCGTCAATTGATTGTTCAGGAGGAAGCCACGCACGAAGACCCGCGCGCCGAAGGCGTTCTCGATCGTCGTCGTCATCGCGACCGCGTTACCCGAGCCATCGACCACGCTGATATGCGAGGTCGCCGGAATCTCGAGCGTGGTGTCGAGTCGCGTCGGCGGCAGGAGATCGAGCCGCGCATGACGTGGCGCTCCCGGTTCGACCTTGGCGGCGCGCTTGGTCGGGTCGATCAACCGCGCCCGTGCGGCGAGGTAGTTCGCGTCGATCATTCCCAGCACCGGCACCGGCACGTGATCGGAATCGCCCACGAAGCGGTTGCGGTCGGCGAAGGCAAGTCGGGTCGCCACGGCGATGAGATGGACGGCCTCGAGCGATCCCGGACCGAACGGCTTGAGCGCGAAGGGTTCGAGGATGCCGAGCGTCTGCGCAACGGCGATGCCGCCCGACGACGGCGGACCCATGCCGCAGATCCGGGCGCCGCGATAGGGGCTGCACACCGCGTCGCGCTTCACCGCGCGGTAATGCGCGAGATCGGTGAGCGTGACCAAGCCCGTGCGGGCGCCGACGCTCTCGATCGCCGCCACCATGTCGCGCGCAATGGCGCCGGTGTAGAAGACATCGACGCCGCCATTGGCGATCTGGCGCAACGTCTCCGCCAATGCATCGTTGACGAGTTGCGCGCCGACCGGCAGCGGATTGCCGGCCGCATCGAAGAAATACTTTCGTGTCGCCTCGTAGTCCTTGAGCTGCGGCGTATCCGCGATCAGCCGGTTCAGGCGCGGGCTGACGGTGAAGCCATCGCGCGCGAGTTGGATCGCCGGCTCGAAATTCCGCGCCCAGGGCAGGCGGCCGTGATCCTTGTGCGCCATCTCAAGCATGCGCAGCAGCCCGGGGACACCGACGGCATGGCCGCCGACCGCAGCCTCGGCGAAGGGCAAGGGCTTGCCGTCACCGCCCATGAACCACTCGGCCGTGATGCGCTCAGGCGCCGTCTCGCGGCCGTCATAGGTCGTGATGACCTTGGTGGTGGCGTCGTAATGGACCAGGAAGGCGCCGCCGCCGATACCGGAGGATTGCGGCTCGACGAGATTCAACACCATCTGCACGGCGATCGCCGCGTCGAGCGCGCTGCCGCCCTGGCGCAGGACATCGCGCCCGGCGGCGGTCGCGAGGGGATTGGCCGCCGCAACCATGTGACGCGTTGCGAGCACCGCGCGCTTCGGGGTAACGCCGCTCCCGCTCTCCGGCTGCGGCGCAACCGCCGGCGGAGGAGCCTGGAGTTGCTGCGCCTCCACTCTCGGATAGGTGAGACAGAAGGCGACGAGCAGGCCTGACAGAACAGGGATATTCGAGGGGCGCATCGGGTCCGAGCGGGCTTAGGACTGGTTAATCGGGAACGCTTGCCCCGAGAAGACGTGGACGATACCAACCCGGCCGGTGCCGGTCACCGCGTTTGCGGCGCCGACATCGAGTCGTTCATTTGACTTGCCCAGCGCCCGGCCGCTATAAGCCGGCCCGTCCCGTGACAGCCCCCCCCCACCCGCGGCGTAGACCGGCGCTAGAGCCGTGTCCAAGCGGACGTATCAACCCAGCAAGCTGGTGCGC
>JANNTF010000132.1:0-2686 GCA_031403455.1 Alphaproteobacteria bacterium
CTGCAACACGCGGCCACCCTCGAAATACTGGCTGCGGTAGAGCTTCTGCCAGATCGCGGCGATGCGGAACGGATCCTCGCCGATCAGTAGTTCGCGGTAATGCTCGACCGCTCCGACCACGGCGAGTTCGCGGCCGGACAGGCCCGATTCGCCCCAGCCGAAGCTGCCGTCGTCCGCCGTCACCTTGACCAGCAGCTGGTTGCGCTCGCCGATCCTGATCGGAAAGGCCTCGACCGCGCGGATCGCGAGGCCGGAGCGGCCGGCGACACCGGTCATGGACGTTCCCGGGCTCAGAGCGTCGGACCCGGCCGCTTCCGGCGCGCCTTCCACTCCTCGTATTCCGGCCGCGCCGCGTCCGAGAGCGGGTAGTAGCGACGCAGATCGCCGCCTTCGGACAGGCGCTCGCGGGAAAAATTCTCCCAATCGTGATGCTTGCTCGCGTGCTCGATCACGCGGGTCGCCATCGCCACCGGCACGGCCACCGCGCCGTCGTCGTCGGCGACGATGATGTCGCCGGGCAGGACGAACACGCCACCGCAGGCGATCGGAACGTTGACCCCGAAGGGCATCACGTCCGTCTGGACGTGGTAGTTGGGCGTCACCCCGCTGACCCAGATTCCGAGCCCGAGGTCCCTGGCGTTCGCGAAGTCGCGGATGCAGCCGTCGATCACTACGCCCAAGCCGCCACGGCCCTTGAAGTAGGTCAGCATCATCTCGCCGAATATGCCGCTCTTCAGGTCGCCGCGCGCGTCGACGACGACGACGTCGCCGGCCTGCGCGTGGTAGAGGACGTGCCGGTGCAGTTGCTTCTCCGGGTCGGCGTATTCGTCCTCGCCGTAGAGATCCTCGCGCTTGGGCATGAACTGCAGCGTCAGCGCCGGGCCGGCGATCGCCTTGCCGGGCACCCGCGCCACCGGCCCGCAGATGTGGGAGTTGCGGATGCCGAGCTTGCTGAGCGTGCTGCTCGTGGTCGCGGCCCCGAGCGCCTTCAACCCCGCAACGAGATTGGCGGCCGGGCGCTTGATGTCCTGGGTTTGAATCATGGTTCTATTCTCCGTTGGCGGTTTACGGCGAATCGCCGAAGAAGCTGGAGCCGGGCTTGAGATGCGCGCGCGCGACGTCCTCGTCGAGCGTCAGCCCGTGCCCGGGTCGCTCGTCGAGATGGATGAAGCCGTCCACGATCGTCGGCCCGCCGACCACGAGGGCATCCCACCAGGGCACGTCCTGCGCGTGGAACTCCATCACCAGGAAGTTGTTCATCGCCGCACAGACATGCGCGCCCGCTACGGTACCGATCGGGCTGGCGACGTTGTGGGGCGCGATCGGGATGTAATACATGTCGGCGTGATCGGCGACCTTCTTGGCTTCCGCGAGGCCGCCCATCTTCGGGATGTCCGGCGCGATGATGCGCGCGGCCTGCTTCTCGATCAGCTCGCGATAGCCGTGCTTGCGATAGAGATTCTCGCCGGTGCAGATCGGCGTCCTCGTCGAATGCGTGACATGGCGCTGCGCCTCGATGTTCTCCGGTGGGATGGGATCCTCGAGCCAGAGCAGATCGAAGGGCTCAAGCGCCTGCGCGAGTTTGATCGCGTCGTTGACGTTGAATTTCCAATGCGCATCCATCGCGACCATGATCTCCGGGCCGACGGCTTCGCGTACGGCACGCACGACATCGACCATCCAGAGCATCTCCTTCGATCCGATCACGCGGTTGAACGGCTCGAACCATTGGCGCCGCGGGTTCGGGTCGTCGGTGACGTCGATCGTGTAGGGGTTGCGCGTATCGAGATCGAATTTGAGCGCCGTGAAGCCATCGGCGACCGTCTTGCGCGCCTTCTTGGCGTAGTCGGCCGGATCCGGCGTCGCGCCGGCATGGCAATCGGCGTAGATGCGAATCTTGTTGCGAAACCGGCCGCCGAAGAAGGTCGAGATCGGCAGCTTGTGGGCACGGCCGAGCAGGTCCCAGAGCGCGATCTCGATGCCGCCCCAGGCGCCACGGAGGCCGTAGTCAGTCACGGACTCGGCCGCAGGCATCGAGGGCAGAACGCGCCGCTCCAGCCCGGCGATGTCGAGCGGGTCAAGGCCAACGAGCCGCTCGGCCATTGCCGCGATGATCCCGGCCGCAGCGTGCGAGGGCGCCTCGCCGATGCCGGTCGGCCCGCTGTCCGTTTCCACCTCGACCACGCATTTGGTGAAGCCGTCGAGCGCGCCGTAGGACCACAGGTACGGCGCTTCCAGCGGGATCAGGACCGGCGTGGCGCGGATGGCGGTGATCTTCATCAGACCTCTCCCGGACAGTTCGTCGGGGAATACGCCGACCGCGGGCCGCCGCCGCGCGGGATCGCGGCATTGGCTGTCGCGAACGGTGCATCGGACGCCCGGGTCCGGGCCCGTGCGGACCATACCCGGCTGGAGGCCATGCTGTCCGCCATCCTGGCGTAGGACGGCGTTTGCCTGCCCGGCGACCGCCGGCATGCCTGCCGCCGGTCGGAGGCTGAGGGTGTCGAGCTTTCGGCGGGCGAGGCGGCCACGTTTGCCAACCTCGCCGGACGGCAGCCGCGACCGCTTTCAGTGGCCGCATCCCGGTCGAAGGCCTTTCAGGGGGCGGGGGTGGAAAACCGCCGGGCGGACGGCTAGGCTGACGGCCGCAATGGAAGGCGCGCGCATGATCCCGGTTCTGCTCCTC
>JANNTF010000133.1:0-9817 GCA_031403455.1 Alphaproteobacteria bacterium
GTCGCGCAACTTCGCCAATCTCTTCGTGAGCCCGCTGCGTCCGGCCGAGTTCGCCGCGGCGCTGATGGCGCTGTCGATCATCCGGTCGCTGATCGGGGTGGTGCCGGCGGCGCTGCTGGCGATCCCGCTTTTCGGCTACTCGATTTTCACGCTCGGCCTGCCGCTCCTGGCCTTCTGGATCCTGCTGATGATCTTCGGCTGGGCGATCGGATTGATGCTCTGCGGCCTGCTCGTTCGATTCGGGCTGGCCGCGGAGAGCTACGCCTGGGCCTCGATCTTCGTTCTCGCGCCGCTCAGCGGCGTCTACTACCCGATCGAGACCCTACCGGCCTGGCTGCTGCCGGTCGCCTGGACGCTGCCGACCACGTATGTCTTCGAGGGCATGCGCGCGGTCATGATCGAGGGCGTCTTCCGGCTCGACCTCATGGCCTGGGCCCTGGCGCTCGACCTCGTGTTCATCGCGTTGGGCTTCGCCGCCTTCCTCTGGGCGTTTCGGCGGGCGCGCGAGCGCGGCAGCTTCATGCACACGGGTGAGTGACCGGAGCGCGCCGCCGATGATCCGTCGCCTCGTCGCCTCCGCCCTGATCGCCATCGCCATTGCGACGCCGGCGCGGTCACGCGAGCTCGTATGCGCGCGCGACGCCCCGAGGATCACCGTCATCGTGCGGACGACCGAGCCGGCCATCGACGAGACGCGAACGCGCGTGCAATTGACCGAGCAGTCGCGCCATCTGCTGACGGGCAATGCGCATACGCTCGGCCTCTACAATGCGACGTGGCGCATGTCGGCCCAGCGTCAGCTCGGCACGCTCACGGAGTCGAACGTGGCGCAGCCACGCGCCTGCGTTCGCCTCGATCACGTCGAAGTCACGATCGAGATCGACCCGCGGATGATCTTCGTCGCGCAGGAGTTGGACCCGGGCAGCTGCCGTCACGCCGCGGTGTTGGCGCACGAACGCAAGCACCAGGCGGTCGACGACGATGTCCTGCGCCGGAATACGCCGTGGCTGCGTCAAGTCCTGGCGCGTGATCTCGCCGGCTTGTTCACGCCCAGACCGATCCGCGTGCGTGACCTCGCGGCGAGCCAGGCGCGCTTCGTCGGTGAATCGGATCGCGCCATCAATGCCGCCTGGAAGGCGATCAACGACGAGCGTGAGCGCCTGCAACGCGAGATCGACACGCCGGAGGAATACGCGCGGGTCAATGCGGCATGCCGGTGACCTCCGACACGCGACTGGCGGGAAGCGGACTCCCAAGGCAGCTCGATCTGTTGGGCGCGGCTTCGAAGCCGTCGGCCGATGCGGTGGCGTCCGCCGATATCCTGACGATCGGGCACAGCAGCCGCAGCTTCGCGGCGTTCGTGGCGCTGCTGCAGGCACAGGCTGTCCGCCACCTCGTCGATGTTCGGAGCGTTCCCTATTCGCGGCGTCACCCGCAATTCAGTCGCGAGAATTTGCGTGCGTCGCTGGCGGCGCATGCGATCGCGTATGCGCATTTTCCGGCGCTGGGTGGCCGTCGCGCCCCGTCGCCCGACGCGCCGCTGGCGGCGGCTTCGCCGGCCTTTCGCGGCTATGTCGAGTACATGGCGACGCCGCCTTTCGTGCAGGCGCTCGTGGCACTCGAGACGCTGGCCGCGTCGACCCGCGTCGTCTTCATGTGCGCAGAGGCGGCGCCCCTGGATTGCCATCGACAATTCATCGCCGCGGCATTGGAAGCGCGCGGCAGGCGCGTCGGGCACATCGTCGGCTGAGGCCGCGGCCGCTCCGGCGACGCTGCGCCTTGACTCTCCATCGGCGTGTCGGTACACGAAAATCACGTGGTGATTTGAGCCGGCCGGCTTGCGGGCCACGTTAAATAATCCGCTAAAAGGTCGGTGGTGTCCTTCAAGAACGCCCTGACCTCCGGTTGGGGCGTTTTTCTTTTGGCCGGTCGCCAGGGAAGCGTCGCGTTGATCGTGCCGAGGCGTGACCCAACTGGCGGAGAACGGACATGGCTGATGGAACCGGTGGCAAGCGTAACTGGGGCTCACGCACGCGTGCCGTGCGCAGCGGCCTCGAACGGTCGCGACATAGCGAGACATCGGAGGCGCTGTTCCTGACCTCGGGCTTCGTCTATGGCACCGCCGAGGAAGCCGAGACCGCCTTCGCCGACAAGAAGAGCACGCGCTACGTCTACTCGCGGTTCGGCAACCCGACCGTCTCGATGTTCGAGGAGCGCTTGCGCGAGCTCGAGGGCGCCGAGGCATGTCGTGGCGTCGCCAGCGGCATGGCCGCGGTGTTCGCGAGCCTGATGTGCCAGCTGCGCGCCGGCGATCGTGTGGTCGCGAGCCGCGCCCTGTTCGGCTCCTGCCAGTACATCGTCGGCGAGTTGCTGCCGCGCTTCGGCATCGAGAGCGTGTTCGTGGATGGCACCGATCTCGGGGCATGGAGCGCCGCGCTGGCCAAGCCGACCAAGGCCGTATTCCTGGAAACGCCGTCCAATCCGATGCTGGAGATCATCGATCTGCCGCAGGTCGCGGCGCTCGCGCATCGCGCCGGCGCCCGCGTCGTCGTCGACAACGTCTTCGCCACGCCGCTGCTGCAGAAGCCGCTCGAACTCGGCGCCGACATCGTCGTCTATTCGGCGACCAAGCACATCGATGGGCAGGGCCGCTGCATGGGCGGCGCCATCCTCGGCAAGCGCGACTGGGTCGATGCCGAGCTCGTGCCGTTTCTGCGCCACACCGGTCCGGCGCTGTCGCCGTTCAATGCCTGGAATCTCGTCAAGGGGCTGGAGACTTTGGCGCTGCGCGTGGATGCGTCCTGCGCGACGGCGCTGGCGCTCGCGCACAAGCTCGAAGGCCATCCCAAGCTCGCCAGCGTGCGGTATCCGTTCCTGGCCTCGCACCCGCAGGAAGCGCTCGCGCGCCGTCAGATGCGCGGTGGCGGCACGATCGTCACGTTTCGGCTCGTGCAGGGCAAGGCGGCCGCGTTTCGCTTCCTCAACGCGCTGGAGATCGTCGACATCTCCAACAACCTGGGCGATGCGAAGAGCCTGATTTGTCATCCCGCGACGACGACCCATCAGCGCCTGACCGACGAGGAGCGCCGCCATCTCGGGATCGAAGCTGGCTCGCTTCGCCTGTCGGTCGGTCTCGAGGACGCCGCCGATCTCGAAGCCGATCTGCTGAACGCCCTGGCCGCGACCTGAGCGGGCGGGCCAGGTCTGGACACGGCCTCGAAGGTTCTTAATATCCGCTCTTGGCTTTGGGGTGGTAAACGAGGCGTATGTACAGCGAGACGACACGCGGCATCACGGTGACCGTTCGACCGGTCTATCTCGAAGACCAGTCCAAGCCGGTGGAGAACCGCTTCGTCTGGGCGTATTTCGTGCGCATCGAGAATCGCGGACAGCAGACGGTCCGGCTGCGCAGCCGCTATTGGCGGATCACCGATGGGCTGGGCCGGGTGCAGGAAGTTCGCGGCGCGGGCGTCGTCGGCGAGCAACCGGTTCTCGAACCCGGCCAGAGCTACGAGTACAACTCCGGAACGCCGTTGGCGACGCCATCGGGGATCATGCACGGTGCCTATCAGATGGAGGCCGCCGACGGCGAATGCTTCGATGTGACGGTGCCCGCTTTCTCCCTCGACTCCCCGCATCAGCGCGTTCGCCTGAACTGAACTCCATCTCGTCATGCCGCGCCCGCCACGGGCACGAAAGGATTCCCTCGTGAGCAACGTCAAGCCGGCCGCCGGGGCCACGCCGCGTCCAGCGCGCGCAGAAGCGGAAGAAGCGGTGCGCACGCTGCTGCGCTGGGCCGGCGACGATCCGATGCGCGAAGGCTTGCTCGGCACGCCCGACCGCGTCGTGCGCGCCTACGAGGAATGGTTCGCCGGCTATCACGAGGATCCCGTCGAGATCCTGCAGCGGACCTTCGAGGAGACCGCGGGCTATGACGAGATGGTCGTGCTGCGCGAGATCCGGTTCGAATCCTATTGCGAGCATCATGTGGCGCCGGTCATCGGCGTGGCGCATGTCGGCTATCTGCCCGACAAGCGCGTCGTCGGCATCTCCAAGCTGGCACGGATCGTGGAGATCTACGCCAAGCGGCTGCAGATCCAGGAGAAGATGACGGCGCAGATCGCCACCGCCATCAACGACGTGCTGATGCCGCGCGGCGTCGCGGTGGTCGTGCAAGCGGAGCATCAATGCATGACCACGCGGGGCATCCACAAACCGGGCGTGAGCATGATCACGAGCCAGATGCTCGGCGCCTTTCGCGAGAATGCCGCGACGCGCCGCGAGTTCCTGGCGATGATCGGCGGATCGGGCGCGCTCTCGAACTGATGCCGGCACGGCGCGCCCAGGATTTCGCGCGGTGGCAGCGACATGCTTGATATCCGGCCTGTCCTTTTCGTGATCGGCATCATGCTGGCCGTCCTGGCCGGCGCCATGGCGCTGCCGGCCCTGGCGGATCTCGCGCATGGCGATGGCGAATGGCGGATCTTCATCGCTTCGGCTGGCGTCACGGCCTTCGTCGGCATCTGCCTGATGCTGGCCGCCCGCGCGCAGCGCATGAATTTCAATCTGCGCCAGGCTTTCCTGCTCACGACGCTGTCGTGGATCGTCGTTGCCGGATTCGGGGCGCTCCCGTTCGTGCTCGCACCGTTGAACCTCACCTATGCCGATGCGTATTTCGAGACGATGTCCGGACTGACGACCACGGGCTCGACGGTGATCGTCGGTCTCGACAAGACCAATCGAGGGATCCTGCTGTGGCGATCCCTGCTGCACTTCATCGGCGGCATCGGAATCATCGCCCTCGCGGTCGCCGTCCTGCCGCTGCTGCGCGTCGGCGGCATGCAGCTGTTCCGCCTGGAATCGTCCGATAAATCGGACAAGGTCCTGCCGCGCGCCACCCAGATCGCGGCCGGCATCTTCGTCGTCTACGTGCTGCTCACCGCGATCTGCACTTTGCTCTTCTGGCTTGGCGGCATGACGGGGTTCGAGGCGATCAACCACGCGATGGCGACGCTGGCGACCGGCGGGTTTTCGACCTCGGATTCCTCATTCGGGAAATTCGACTCGGTGTTTCTGGACGGTGTCGCCACCGTGTTCATGCTCGCTGGCGGCATGACGCTCACGCTGTTCCTGCGCGTCTACCAGGGCGACTATCGGGTGCTGTGGCGCGATACGCAGATGCAGACCTATCTCGGCGTGTTCCTCGGCTTCTCCCTCGCCATCGCCGCCTGGCTCGTTCTTGCCGAGGGCAGGACGCCCGCCTTTGCCGTGCGCCATGCCGCCTTCACCGTCTCCTCGGTGTTGACGACGACCGGATTCGCGTCGACCGATTGGGCGCTCTGGGGCCCGTTTCCCCTGGTGCTCATCTTCATGCTCACCTTCATCGGTGGCTGTTCGGGATCGACGGCGGGCGGCATCAAGATCTTCCGCTTCCAGGTCCTGTTCGAGATCGGCCGCGCGCAGATGCGCCAGGCCCTGCTGCCGTCCGGCGTCTTCATCGCCAAATACAATCGCAAGCCGATCACCGACGGGATTGCGCAATCCGTGCTCGCGTTCGTGACGCTCTACGTCTTCACCTGGGCTGTCACATCTGCGGCGCTGGGTCTCTGCGGACTCGACCTCGTCACGTCGCTCACCGGCGCCGCGACGGCGCTCGGAAATGTCGGGCCTGGTCTTGGCGAGATCATCGGTCCGGCCGGCACCTTCGCGCCGCTGCCGACGAGCGCGAAATGGATCCTGTCGGTCGCCATGCTGCTGGGCCGGCTCGAGCTGATCACCGTGCTCGTGCTGCTGAGCCGCCGGTTCTGGCGTGACTGACGCGCAAACATCCGCACCGGAGACATTGATGAACGACGACAAGCGCAACTCTCTCATTGCGCGATACGGCGCGGATGCGGTGCCCACGGCCGGGCCGTGGAGCGACGCGATCGCGCTCTTGCTGAATCATCGCTCGATCCGGGGCTACAAGCGCGACGCGCTTCCGCTCGGTACGCTCGAGACGCTGATCGCCGCCGCGCAATCCGCCGCCACGAGTTCGAACATGCAGACCTGGTCGGTGGTCGCCGTGACGGAGCCGGCGCTCAAGGCGTCCCTGGCCGCGATCGCGAGCAACCAGAAACACATCGAGCAATGTCCGCTCTTCCTGGTCTGGCTCGCCGATCTCTCGCGCGCGGAGCGTATCGGCGCGGCAGAGGCGACGAACCTCGAGGCGCTGCCCTATCTCGAGACCTTCCTGGTGGCGACGATCGATGCCGCGCTCGCCGCGCAGAACGCCGTCATCGCCGCGCAATCGCTGGGCCTCTCGACGGTCTATATCGGGGCGCTGCGCAACGATGTGGAGCGCGTCGCGGCGCATCTGAACCTTCCGCCCGGCGCGTTTGCCGTTTTCGGCCTGTGCGTCGGCTACGCCGCCGACGAGGCTGCGTCGGAAGTGAAGCCACGGCTGGCACAGCAGGCTGTCCTCTACCGCGAACGCTATGCCATCCCCGATGAGCGCGGATTGCGCGCCGCCTATGACGAGAAGCTGGCCGCGTTCTCGCGCCGCAATGACAGGGTTGGCGACACCTGGACGCAGCGTGTGATCACGCGGTTGGGCAAGACCGGTGCGCTCGCCGGGCGCGACCGGATGCGGGCCGCGCTCGTGGCGCTGGGCTTCCCGTTGCGTTGAGGCGCGCGCGCCCCGTATCGGCTCAGAGCACCACGAAGCGCGCGAGATGCGTGCGCAACTGGCGCTCGAGCTCAGCGTCGATGTCGTTCATCCCCTGCTCGATCAGCTCGTAGATGCTGCGGTCGCGCTCCTCGAGCGTGATGCCTTCCTTGACCGTCCGGAACCTGGTCGTACGTGCCTCGACATTGGCGTCGACGAAGTTCGCGCGGGTCTGGCGGATCTCGATCGACGCGGCGAGCGAGAGGTCATAGCGCTCCGCCTGATCCGTGGTGAGCGCACCGCGCACGCCCGTCGTCTTGGGGAGCGAGGCCTCCTTGAGCGAGGCGTCGCGGATGACGTAGCGCAGGAAATGTTCCGTGCTGCCGACGGCTTGCAGCCGATCGCGGCCCCAGCGCTGCATCGTCTCGAGCGGCGACACCGGCGCTTCATGGTCGATGTTCGGGCGGCGCATCGGCGGCACGTAGTCGGTAGCGATCTCGATGCGCTCCACCTGTAGCCGGAACACGCCCTTGTGCGCATAGGTGAGCGCCGCGAAGGCCGGGCCGGGGGGTGACGATCGGCACGCGGCGAGCGACAGCGTCGCGGCGCTCGTCGTCAGGAGGACGCGTCGCGACATTGACGGGCGGGGAGGATTCTCTCGAGTGATCATGGCGGCAACCTCGCGATCGATCATGGCGTGGTCAGGGCAGCGTCAGGTCGAAGGCGCGTCGGCATGGAGCGTCGCGACCTGTTCGTCGTCGAAATCGTAGCTGGTATTGCAGAACTCGCAAGTCACCCGCACGACGCCGTCGATCTTCATGTCCGTCAATTCGACGGGCGGGATCGCGGTGAGGACGCTCGCGACGCGCGCACGCGAACAGCGACAGGCGCTGCGCAATCCGAGCGGCCGGAAGATGCGCACGCCCTCGGTGAGGAAGAGCCGGTCGACGAGCCGCCAGGCGGGCAGCGCCGGGTCGACGAGCTCGTCCGATCGCGCGCTGCTCATCAGGATCAGCATGCGGCGCCACATCTCATCGGCATCCTCGACGGCCGAATCGAATGACGCAACGCGATCGCGTCCCTCGGCGGACCCTTGCGCGCCGTCCGGCGGCAGCGCCTGGATCATCACCGCGCCTGCGCGCCAGGCGCCGTCGGCGCCGAGATGGATCGCGACTTTCAGCCCTGCGCGGAACTGTTCGGATTGGCGAAAATAATGATGCGCGCAATCGGCGAGCGTGGCGCCGGTGAGTTCGACGATGCCCTGATAGCGCTCCGTCGCATCGCCCTGATCGACGGTGAAGGCGAGATAGCCGGCGCCGAACAGCTTCGGCACCGACGGCATCTCCTGGCCCAGTGCCTCGATTCGGGCGGCATCGAATTGAGCGTAGCCGCGCAAGCCGCCCGATGTCGTCACATCGGCGACCATCAGGCGCACCGGGCCATCGCCCTTCACCTGGATCGTGAACACGCCGTCGTATTTCAGCGTATGTGCGAGTGCGGCGCCGAGGGCCACCAATTCGCCGAGCGCCTGGCCGACGACGGTCGGATAGGCGTGGCGCTTGATGATGGCGTCGACGGCCGGCCCGAGCCGCACGAGGCGACCGCGAACAGTCTCGACCTGGAACGGGAGTACGATGTCGTCGGCCGGGAGCGCGGCGACATCCACGCCGGCGTTTTCAGACATCCAGATTCACGACCTTCAGGGCATTTTCCTGGATGAACTCGCGGCGAGGCTCCACGATGTCGCCCATCAGCGTCGAGAAGATGCCGTCGGCATCCTCGCTGTGATTGATCTTCACCTGGAGCAGATGCCGCGCGCTGGGATCCAGGGTGGTCTCCCAGAGCTGGCTCGGGTTCATCTCCCCCAGTCCCTTGTAGCGTTGGATCGCCATGCCCTTGCGGCCTGCCTCGAGCACGACCTCGATCAGGCGCGTCGGGCCGGAGATGTCGATCGGCGCCGGCGCTTCGCCCTTCTCCGATTTCGGCGCGACGAGCTTGGCGAAGCGGGCGTAGAGTTCCTGGAACTCGCCGGCCATGCTGACCAGGCGTCGCGCCTCGAGCGAGTTGATGGTGACCGCGTCGATCGCGATGCGGTCGATCTCGCCGCGCAGGCGCCGCTCAAAATATAGATTCCCGTCCTTGATGCCGCCCTTCCAGCCTCGGTCCGTATCGGGCGCGAGCGCGTCCAGACGCCGGGCGATGAACTGCGCGATCTGCTCCGCGCGCGTGGGATCGGCGAGCATGGCCGGATCGAGCGCGCCGAGGATGGCGGCCTGCTCCACGGCGTCGCGATTGCCGGCGCGGCGCGCGAGCGGCGTGAGCAGTGCCTTGGCGGTGCGCGCCTTCTCGACGATGGTGCGCAGATCCTCGCCCGCGTGCTGCGCGCCGTCGGTGCCGATCAGCGTCATGCCCTCTATCCCGCCGGAGATCAGATGATCTTCGAGCGCGCGCTCGTCCTTGAGATAGACCGATGACTTGCCGCGCGCCGCCCTGAACAGCGGCGGCTGCGCGATGTAGAGATAACCGGCATCGATCAGCGCGCGCATCTGGCGATAGAAGAACGTCAGCAGCAGCGTGCGGATGTGGGAGCCGTCGACATCGGCGTCCGTCATGATGATGATCTTGTGGTAGCGGGTCTTGGCGATGTCGAAATCATCGTGCCCGATGCCGGTCCCGATCGCCGCGATCAGCGTGCCGATCTCCGCCGAGGACAGCATCTTGTCGAAGCGCGCGCGCTCGACGTTGAGGATCTTGCCCTTGATCGGCAGGATCGCCTGGAAGGCGCGGTTGCGGCCCTGCTTGGCCGAGCCGCCCGCGCTGTCGCCCTCGACGATGAAGACCTCGGACTTCGCGGGGTCGCGCTCCTGGCAGTCGGCGAGCTTGCCCGGCAGCGAGGCCATGTCGAGCGCGCCCTTGCGCCGCGTCAGCTCGCGCGCCTTGCGTGCGGCCTCGCGGGCGGCGGCCGCCTCGACCACCTTGCCGACGATGCGCTTGGCGTCCGCGGGGTGCTTCTCGAACCATTCCTGCAGGCGGTCGTTGCACACCGTCTCGACCACCGGGCGGACCTCGGACGAGACCAGCTTGTCCTTGGTCTGCGACGAGAATTTCGGATCGGGCACCTTGACCGAGAGCACGCAGGTGAGGCCTTCGCGCGCGTCGTCGCCGGTGAGG
>JANNTF010000134.1:0-7590 GCA_031403455.1 Alphaproteobacteria bacterium
ACCGTTCTGGCGTTGATGCCAAACCGGTCCGCGACAGCACGTGAGCTGATCCCCTCGACCAGAACCGCGTGCCGAACCCGCGCGTAAAGCTCCACTGTCTTCATCCCCAGCCCCTCCGCCAAATCAGGCTCAGGGCGCTAACTGCCGCAGTTTTGCTCCGGCGCAGCCAAACAATTCGGCCGCTTCAGTGAGGCAGCCGAGTCGTTCGGTTGCGCCGGAGTAAAACTCCGTCAACTGGAGCCCTGTGCCGCGTTCGGCAGAGGGCGGGGGATGAAGGACGTGGACGACTACCTGAAAGTTCGTTACGCGGTTCAGATCGAGGGCCTCGGCAAGCGGGCGGCGGCACGGCGGTTCGGAATCGATCCCATGACCGTCGACAAGATGATGAAGTTCTCGGTGCCGCGCGGGTACGTGCGCTCGAAGCCGCCGGTGCGGCCCAAGCTCGACGCGTTCACGGATGTTATCGAGGCGATCCTGGCGGCCGACAAGGATCGCCCGAAGAAACAGCTTCACACGGCCAAGCGGATCTTCGAGCGGCTGCGCGACGAGCACGGCTTTACGGGCGGGATGACGATCGTGAAGGACTTCGTTGCTGGCTGGCGGCGCCGGACGCAGGAGATGTTCGTGCCGCTGGTGCATCCACCGGGGCATGCCCAGGTGGATTTTGGCGAAGCGGTCGGCGTCATCGGCGGTGTCGAGCGCAAGCTCCATTTCCTGGCGATGGATCTGCCGCATTCCGACGCGATCTTCGTGGCGGCGTATCCGGCCGAGACGACGGAAGCGTTCTGCGACGGGCACGTGCGTGCGTTCGCGTTCTTCGATGGCGTGCCGCAATCGATCCTCTACGACAACACCAAGATCGCGGTCGCGCGCATTCTCGGCGATGGCCGGCGTGTGCGCACGCGCGTGTTCAGCGAGCTGCAATCGCACTACCTATTCAGCGATCGGTTCGGCCGCCCCGGCAAGGGCAACGACAAGGGCAAGGTCGAGGGACTGGTCGGCTATGCACGGCGCAACTTCCTGGTGCCGATCCCGGCCTTCGCGAGCTTCGCGGCGCTCAACGCGCATCTGCTGGAATGCTGTCACAGGCGTCGTGCCGACTGCCTGCGTGGCCAGGACGGCACGATCGGTGAGCGTCTGGAACGCGACCTCGCCGCCTTCCACAAGCCGCTGCCGGCGCCCTATGACGCGTGCGACAAGAAGCCGGGCAGCGTCAACTCGCTCGCGCTGGTGCGCTACCGGCTGAACGACTACTCGGTGCCGACGCAATACGGGCACCAGAGGGTGATCGTGCGCGGCTACGTGCATGAGGTCGTGTTCGCCTGCGCGGCCGAGATCATCGCGCGCCATCCGCGCTCCTATGAGCGCGAGGACTTCGTGTTCGATCCGCTGCACTACCTGGCGCTGATCGAGCAGAAGATCAACGCGCTCGACCAGGCCGCACCGCTCGCCGATTGGAAGCTGCCCGAGGCGTTTGCGACGCTGCGCCGGCTGCTGGAGGCGCGCATGGGCAAGAAGGGCAAGCGCGAGTTCGTGCAGGTGCTGCGGCTGATGGAGGTGTTCGAGGTCAACGACGTCGCCGCGGCCGTTGGCGATGCGATCGCGCGCGGCGCGGTCGGCTTCGACGCCGTCAAGCATCTCGTCCTGTGCCGCATCGAGCGGCGCCCGCCGCGGCTCGACATGACGATCTATCCCTATCTGCCCAAGGCGAGCGTGGCCGCGACGTCGGCGCGCTCGTACATGGATCTGCTGATCGGAGCGGCGGCATGAGCGACACACCGCAGATCCTGCTGGCCCATCATCTCAAGGCGCTGAAGCTGCCGACGTTCCTGCGCGAATACGACAAGCTCGCCCGGCTCTGCGCGGCCGAAGGCGTCGATCATCCCCGCTACCTGATGCGCCTGACCGAGATGGAGATGATCGATCGTGAGCGGCGCATGGTGGAGCGCCGGATCAAGCTGGCCAGGTTCCCGGCCGTCAAGAGCCTGGACAGCTTCGACTTCCTCGCCCTGCCATCGTTGAACAAGATGCTGGTGCTGGAACTGGCGCGCTGCGACTACGTCGAGCGGCGCGAGAACATCATCGCGGTTGGCAACAGCGGCACGGGCAAGAGCCACATCGCGCTCGGGATCGGCTTGGCGGCCTGCCAGAAGGGCTTGTCGGTCGGCTTCACCACCGCGTCGGCGCTGGTCCACGAATTGCTCGAGGCGCGCGACGAGAAGCGGCTCCTGCGCCGCCAGCGCCAGCTCGCCGGATACAAGTTGCTGATCATCGACGAACTCGGCTACGTACCGCTCTCGCCCACCGGCGCCGAATTGCTCTTCGAGGTCTTCAGCCAGCGCTACGAGCGCGCCAGCACGCTCGTCACCAGCAACCTGCCGTTCGACGAATGGACGAGCGTGTTCGGCTCGGAACGGCTCACCGGCGCGCTCCTCGACCGTCTCACGCATCACGTTCATATCCTCGAGATGAACGGCGACAGCTACCGGCTCGCCCAGAGCAAGCGCCGCTCACGCCGCGCCAAGACCGAGCCCGCCACGGCGGACCCGCCACCGCCAGCCGCCGCCTCCTAGAAAAACGCGCGACAAGCAAACAGGCCCCCGATATCGGGGGCCTGTTTGCTTGCAGCCCTGCTGCACTATTGCTCCGGCGCGCCGCTGCACTTTTACTCCGGCGTTGACATCCACACACGCGATCCTCGAACCTCATGGCACCACCTGCCCCGGCCAACCCGCGCCACGCTCAGCGTTCCCGCGATGCAACGAGACGGAACGCTGCGCGCGCCGGCGGCCTTCGCGCCCCGTCGAGTTGCATCACTCGAGCCAACAGGCTCACATACCGAACGGAACTCCACTCTCTGAATGAGAGACGGGGTCTCAGGTCACCCGGGATCCATCCAATGTCACAAGAGACCCCCACTAACCCAATATGGGACGCTGGCCGTCTTCGCATCGCTACCGACGCGGCCGGGGTCGCCCTGTGGGCGTGGAACGTCGACACAGACGACATCGCCATGGACCAGCGCGCCCATCGCCTGTGGGGGGTCGTGCCGGGCGATGGGGTCGTCACGTTCGAAGAGCTGTCGGCCCGCATCCATCCGGAGGACCTCGACCGGGTTCGCGCAGCGTACACGGCCACGCGCGATATTCTGGGTACCTTTGAAATCGACTTCCGCATCATGGACGGACAGGAGGTCCGGTGGGTTGCTGCGCGCGGCCAGGGCGATGACCAGGGCATGGTCGGCCGCCACATGTTCGGGATCTTTCTCGATGTAACCGAGCGCAAGCTTGCCGAGGAAGACCGCGATTTGCTCGCCGGCGAGATGAGCCACCGGGTCAAGAATCTTTTCGCCATCGCCGCTGGGCTTACTCGGATTGCCTCCCGATCGGCGTCGACCCCCGAGGAAATGGCCGCCGATCTTACACAGCGGCTGATTGCCCTAGGGGAGGCACACGAGCTTGTCCGCCCCACGCTTTTGAATGAGAGGAAGGCGGCCAACCTTGACGAGCTGTTTGCCGTTTTGCTCGGCGCATATGACGACAAGGGTACCATCGGGGATCGCATTCAGGTTCGCGCGCCTGAGATGCTTGTCGGCGAGGGATCGATCACCACGCTGGCTCTGGTCGTCCATGAATTGGCAACCAACTCGCTCAAGTACGGCGCGCTTGGGCGGGCGAGTGGCACGGTCGTCGTGTCATGCACCGAGGACGGTGACGAGGCCATTATCGTCTGGACGGAAACGGGCGGTCCCCCCGTCGCTGCCGTCAGAGGGCAGCCAGGCTTCGGCAGCAAGCTCGTCCACCGGAGCATCGTCAGACAGCTGGGCGGATCCATCACGTTCGACTGGCCGCCAGACGGGGTGGTCGTGACGCTGCGCGTGAGCAAGGCCAGGCTGGGCGTCTGATCGACACCCTTTCGGTGCGTGCATGACTCTTGGAGCCGATCCGGAAAGTTGCGACTCAGGTGCAGATCCCTTGTGAGCGAAATCCTGCAGGCACGACGCAACGCGAGCAGACCGCGAAGTGCAGGCAGCTGTCGATACGGGATGGTCACGGAACCGGTCAGCGGCGACTGCTTGAGCGATATGTATCCGACCGAGCGCGGTCTCTGATCCTCGCGCACGGTTGCGCGCGGAGGCTGGCAACGCGCGCGTCACTACCGAACAGTAGGCGACACCGAGGCTGAAGGTCATCTGCAGTCCAGCAGCCAGTGCTTGCGCAACAGCGTATTTTCGGCGCCAGGACGCCGATGCAGGTGGCCAAGACCCCCTGGCCTCACACACGCCGACTTGCACACGGGCCGCCCGCGCTGGCGCA
Organism: Alphaproteobacteria bacterium; assembly: GCA_031403455.1. GTDB lineage: Bacteria > Pseudomonadota > Alphaproteobacteria > CACIAM-22H2 > CACIAM-22H2 > CAIOSQ01. The sequence continues at coordinate 4,317 of JANNTF010000134.1, forward strand.
TCGCCCGCCGGCTGCACACAACCCTTTGACCTGACTCGGAAATCTGGCGCGCCCGGCGAGACTCGAACTCACGACCTTCAGCTCCGGAGGCTGACGCTCTATCCAACTGAGCTACGGGCGCACGCGCTTTGGAAAGCGGGCGGAAGCTAACGGATCGCACGCGCGCGCGCAACGCATCGCGCTTGCGCGCGATGCGTGCGCCGGGGGAGAAGGGCTGACGATGCTGCGACGCCGCTCGCTCCTCCGCCTTGCGCCTTCCGCCGCCGGGCTCGCGCTCAGCGCCACGCGGACCCGGGCGCAACCCGCGCCCGCCCCCGAGCTCTATCCCGGCGAGCGCGAGCTGCGCTTGCTCGCCGCGCCGGAAGGCATCGTCGTCTCGCTGAACACGAGCGGCGGCGACTCGAACTGGCCGGCGCAGCTCGGCGCCTTCCGCCGGCGCTATCCGGAGATCGAGATCGTCGGCAACGAGCTCGGCTCGGCGGCGACCGTGCAGGCGCTCGATCGCGCGCGCGCGCATCCGGTCGCCGATACCGCTTTCGCCTTCGCTGCCTCGGCGGCCGAGGCTGCACGGAAGGGTCTGGCGCGCTCCTTCCGCCCGGTCCAGGGCGAGTTCCTGCCGCCGCAATTCCATCATCCCGAGCATGAATGGACCGCGGTGCATGCGCGCGCGGTCGCCTTCGTGGTCAACACGCGCCTAGTGCGCAGCGTGCCGCAGGCCTGGGACGAGCTGCTGCGCCCCGAATACAAGGACAGCGTCGTCTATCTCGATCCGCGCAGCACGGGGATCGGCCAGCTCACCTGCCTCGCCGCCGCCTTCGCGAGCGGCGGGAATCTCGAGAACGTGCAGCCCGGGCTCGATTATCTGCGCTGGCTGCACAGGGCGGGCAATGTGCTGCGCGTGCTGGCGGCCCCGCCGCTGGCGCAATTCCTGCGCGACGAGATCGCGATCTGGATCGCCTATGAGGATGAGGGCTTGCGGCTCAAATTCGCCTCGGGCATGGGCGAGCGCGTCGCGGTGGTGGTGCCGCGCGAGGCCTCGATCGCGGCGCCCTATGCGATGAGCCTGGTCAAGGGCGCGCCGCATGCCAATGCCGGCCGGCTGTGGTTCAATTTCCTGATGACCGAGGCGAGCCAGATCCGTTTCGCGGAAGCCTTCCTGCGGCCGGCCGTGCCGGGTCTCGCGCTGCCGACGCCCTGGGCCGAGCGCCTGCCCGCCGCCGTCCAACTCCGGCCGCTCGACGTGGTCAAGGCGGCCGCGCGCAAGGCGGAGATCGACGCCGGCTGGATGCAGGCCGCGCGACCCTGAGGCCAAACGTCGCAAACCTCTTGCAGCGCGTCGCGGTTTCGCCCAAATCCACGACGCCCCAGGACCAGCCGGAGATCATCAGACATGACCGAGAACGCCGCGACCGAGAAACACGTCTTCCAGGCGGAAGTGAGCCGCCTGCTCGATATCGTCGCGCATTCGCTCTATTCCGACCGCCGCGTCTTCCTGCGCGAGCTGGTCTCCAACGCCGCCGATGCCTGCGACCGGCTGCGCTACGAGGCGCTGCAGAAGCCCGAACTCACCGCCAGCGATCCCGATCTCAAGATCACGCTCAGCGTCGACGGGGCGGCGCGGCGGCTCACGGTCAGCGACAACGGCATCGGCATGAGCCGCGAGGAGCTGGTCAGCAATCTCGGCACCATCGCGCGCTCGGGCACCGCCGCCTTCGTGAAGGGATTGACCGGCGACGGCGCCAAGGATTTCGCGCTGATCGGCCAGTTCGGCGTCGGCTTCTACGCGTCGTTCATGGTCGCCGATCGCGTCGAAGTCGTCTCGCGCCGCGCCGGCTCGGACGAGGCCTGGCGCTGGACCAGCGACGGGCGCGGCGAATTCGCCGTCGAGGCGGCCACGCGTGACAGCCGCGGCACCGAGATCACACTGCATCTCAAGGAGGACGCCGCCGAATTCGCCAAAGCGGACAGTCTGCGCGCCATCGTGCGCGACTATGCCGACCACATCGCGGTGCCGGTCGTGCTCGCCGGCGCCAAGGCGGGCGAGACGCTGAACCAGGCCTCGGCGCTGTGGACGCGCAGCCGCAGCGAGATCACCGAGCCGCAATACGCCGAGTTCTACCGCCATCTCTCGCATCGCTTCGATGCGCCCTGGACGACCGCGCATTGGCGCGCGGAGGGCCGCATCGAATACACCGGCCTGCTGTTCATCCCCAGCGAGGCGCCGTACGATCTCTACAACCCGGATCATCGCCACGCGGTGAAGCTCTATGTCCGGCGCGTGTTCATCACCGACAAGGCGGAGGAGCTGCTGCCGCGCTGGCTGCGCTTCGTCGTCGGCGTGGTCGACTCCGCGGACCTGCCGCTCAATGTCAGCCGCGAGATGCTGCAGAACAATCCGATCGTGCGGCTGATGCGCCAGGGCCTGGTCAACAAGCTGATCTCGGAGCTCGAGCGGCGCGCCAAGGACGAGGACGCGAGGGAAGGCGGCTATGAGAGTTTCTGGACGAGCTTCGGGCCGGTGCTCAAGGAAGGCATCGCTCAGGACGGCGAGCATCGCGACCGGCTGCTGGGCCTGAGCCGCTTCCGAACCACCGCCAATGACGGCTGGACGAGTCTCGCCGCGTATGTCGGGCGCATGAAGGAAGGCCAGGAGGCGATCTACTACGTGACCGGCGAGGATCCCGCCGCGATGCGCCGGCTGCCGCAGCTCGAGGGCCATCTCAAGCGCGACGTCGAGGTGCTGCTGCTCGCCGATCCGGTCGACGAGTTCTGGCTCGGGCACGTGCGCGAATTCCAGGACAAGCCGCTGCGCTCGGTCACGCGCGGCAACGACGATCTCACGAAGATCAAGGCGCCGGACGCGCCGGCCGAGGAAGCGCCGCCGGCCGGCGAGTTCGATGCGCTGATCGTGCTGCTCAAGCTCACCCTCGACAAGGACGTCAAGGATGTGCGGCTGTCGCAGCGCCTCGAGGACAGCGCGGTGTGCCTGGTCGCCGACGAGCGCGACATCGATATCCATCTCGAGCGGTTGCTGCGCCAACACCAGCAGCTCGCCGAGGGCGTGATGCGCATCCTCGAGATCAACCCGCGCCATGCGCTGATTCGCGCGCTGGCCGCCGCGGCCAAGCGCGAGGGCGGCGGTGATGCGGTCGCCGAAGCCGCGCGGCTGCTCGTCGATCAGGCGCGCCTCGCCGCCGGCGACGCGATCCCCGACCCCGCCGCCTTCGCGCGGCGGCTCGAAGCGACGCTGACGCGGAGTTTGGGTTAGCGACTC
>JANNTF010000135.1:0-1504 GCA_031403455.1 Alphaproteobacteria bacterium
CCTTCGCGAGCCGCACGAGGTCCGCGACGGTCTTCGCGCCCAGCGAAGGATGCGCGCCGAGGAAGGTGAAGCCCTCGACCAGATTGGCGATCGCGGTGAAATCCTTCACCGAGTCGTAGGGTAGCTTCTTGTCGACGCTCGGCAGGATCGCGTGCGTGCCGGCCGAGTTGAGCAGCAGCGTGTAGCCGTCGGGCACCGATTTGGCGACGTGATCGGATCCGACGCTGCCGCCCGCACCGGCGCGGCTCTCGACCACGAAAGGCTGGCCGAGCTGCTTGCCCAGGCTGTCGGCAAGCAGCCGCGCGATGCCCTCGACGCGGCCGCCGGGCGCGAAGGGCACGACGAGCCGCACGGGCTTTGTCGGATAGGTCTGGGCGGCCGCGTCGGCCGCGAGGGCGGCCGTCATGAGCAATGCGCCAGCCAGTGGCCACGCGAACTGACGTCGAAGAATGCCTCGCATCGTTTCCTCCTTGATCACGTCTTGTGGTTCATCGCGGTTCGCCGCGCCGCTTCTTTCGCGCTGTAGCCGAGCCGCGTGGAGATCCGCATCGCGGCGGCGGTGACCTCGGCGGCGTAGCGCCCTTCGAGCTCACGCAGATCGAAGGCCGAGTCCGGACCGGAGACGTCGATCGCCGCGACGACACGGCCGTCGCGATCGCGGATCGGCGCGGACACCGAGCTGCCGCCGGCCTCCATGAAGCCGCGGCTGACCACCACGCCGCGCGAAGCGGCCGCGGCGACGCGCGTCGCCAGCCCGGTGATCGTGCGCGGCGTCTCCGCCGTCATCTGGACCAGGGTCTGCCCCTCGTACAGCGCCGCGATCTCGCGCGCGGTCAGATCCGAGAGCAGAAGCCAACCCATCGGCACCGCATGCGCCGGCATGCGTGCGCCGACATTCATGTTGGACAGGAAGCCCGAGCGCGTCTGCATGCAGCTCAGATACAGAACCTCGCGATGATCGCGGATCGCGAGATGCGCCGACACGTTGGTCGCGTCGCGCAACGCCTCGAGATCCGGGCGTGCGATCTCGATGACGTCCTTCGAGGCGAGGAAGGCGAAGCCGATGTTCAGCACCCGCGGTCCGAGCGCGAAGGTCTTGGTGTCGCCGAGTGCATCGAGGAAGCCCATCCGCGAGAGCGTGTAGGTCAGACGGAAGATCGAGGAGCGCGTCAGCGACAGGCGCTTGGCGATATCGGTGACGCTGAGCGGCCGCCGCGCCTCGGCGATCGCCTCGAGCACCATCAGCCCGCGCTGCAGTCCGGGCACGAAATAGATCGCGTGGTTCTTGTGCGCAGCGGCGACCGGCGCCACGACCGCTGCCGGCAACCGCGGCGCCACGACGCGGCCACGCGTGATGCCGGGCCGAACCGAGCGGGAAGACAGCGAACGCGCCATCCCGAAACGATAGCGCGAAGTTTGCTAATGAAACAGCGTTCTATTCCGGAACGGGGCGTCGAAGCGCCGCCGCTATCGCGTCACCGCCCCCACCCCAACCCTCCCCCGC
>JANNTF010000136.1:0-1185 GCA_031403455.1 Alphaproteobacteria bacterium
ATGAGCAGACGGTAACAGCCAATCTTGTCGCCTGGGCTGACGCCAACCAGGGCAAAGGCAAATACCGCTTCACCCCCGCCCATCTCGTCGACAACACACGCATATTCGAAGCGATTGTGCAGTCGGCACGCGAGGGCGGCAAGCCGCTGAAGCTTTCTTACGCATTCGCGCAGATGAAGCTCAAGGCCGGCCACATCCTGCCCGCCACGTCGGACCAGGGGCAGGCGTCGGAGTTCTTCGCCCAGCGCGTCAAGGCGCTCAGCGGCGGCGCGATCGAGGTCCAGGTCTTCCACGCCGGCGAGCTCGGCAAGTCGATGCCGGCACAGCTCGAGAACGTGGTCTCGGGCGCGCAGGATTTCCTGATCGACACCTTCGACTACTTCAAGGCGTGGGACGAGCGCTTCGGCGTCGTCAACACGCCGTTCGTGTTCCGCGACCGCGCGCACTTCCAGAAATTCCTCAAGAGCCCGCTGTTCGCGGAGATGGTGGGGTCACTCGAGAAGCGCGGCGTCGTGTTCCTCGGCAAGACCGACTACAACTGGCTGCGCGCCAGCGACCGCGGCGTGCTCTCGAGGCGGCCGATCTTCGTGCCCGACGACCTCAAGGGGATGAAGATGCGGATGTTCCAGGCCGAGGCGCCGATCAAGGCGTGGGCCGCGCTCGGCGCCAACGTCCAGGTCATCCCGTGGCCCGACACCTACACCGCGCTGGTCACCGGCACGGTCGACGGGCTGACCACGGTGGTCAGCGCATCGTATCTCACCAAGCAGACCGAGGCGGTGCGCTACTTCACCAACGTCCAGGAGTATTTCCAGATCGTCGCGCCGATCGTCAGCGAGCGGACCTGGAAGAAGCTCACCCCGGCGCAGCAGGAGATGCTGAACCGCGCGGCGATCGAGGCCGGCGAGCGCTACCTCGAGATCAGCCGCGAGGAGCGCGACACGATGGAGTACAAGGCGCGGCTCGAGCACGGCGTCGTCATCATCCAGCCCGCGGTCAAGCCGTGGCAGGACGCCGCGAAGCTCCTGCACGCGAAATTCGAGGCCGAGGGCATCCTGCCCAAGGGACTGATCGCGCAGGTGCAGGCGATCCAGTGACGGCGGCGGGGGGGCGCGTCGCAGGACGCGTCCCTAGAGCGTATCCCGTTCGAACGTCTCCGGCGGCGGCCCATCCCTCGACTTCGCT
>JANNTF010000137.1:0-10646 GCA_031403455.1 Alphaproteobacteria bacterium
GGCGTCGACGCCGAGCACGCGCGCGGCTTCTCGTCGGCTCTCGCCGTCCTCGACGAGCGCAACCACCCGCGCCCTCAGGTCTATCGAGTATCCCTTCGCCATCGCGCCCTCCGACCGTTGCTCTCCGGGCAGATCGAATCAGATCGGCGCGCTGGTCGGAATCCCCTATTCCCTATCCCGATTCACCTCGGCCGGAAACTGCTCTAGGCTGGCAATCGGCGTCACGAGAGCTGGAATGCTGCCGTGGCGCGACGTATCGTCATCGGCGAATTTCCTTCCCAGAGGTTGGAGGCCGTACAGATGCGTTCCGTGATCGATGTCCTTGGTGAAGATGCCATCCGCAGCATTCGCCTGCCCGTCGAACAGGCAGGCGGCCTGCCGCGACAAGCCTATATCAGCCAGGAATTCTTCGATCTCGAGCGCCGCAACCTCTTTCCGCGGGGGTGGATGGGCATCGGGTTCACCAGCGATGTGCCGGAGCCGGGCGACGCGGTTCCGCTAATGATCGCGGGCGTGCCGATCATCCTGTGCCGCGACAAGTCCGGCGCGGTGCGTGCCTTCCATAATGTCTGCCGCCACCGCGCCGCGCTGATGCTCGACAAACCGGCCAAGGGGCTCAATGGCTTCTCCTGCCCCTATCATGCCTGGGCCTATGGTCTCGACGGCGCGCTCAAGGCGACCCCCTATTTCGACGGCACGCCGGACAGCAGGAATTGCGGCCTCGATTTCGAGAAGAACGGCCTGGTGCCGGTGCGGCTCGATACCTGGCACCACTGGGTGTTCATCAATCTCGATGGCAAGGCGCCGCCGCTCGTCGAGTACCTGGCGCCGCTCACCGAGCTCACGCGCGGTTTCGATCTCTCGGCCACGCGTTTTCACAAGCGCGTGGATTGGCATTTCGACGCCAACTGGAAATTCCAGAACGACAATTGGGAGACCTATCATCACGTCTGGGTGCACAAGGGCATCTTCACGAAGATCTCGGACGACATCGAACTCGAGACGCGCAAGCCGTGGATGGAGACCCTGCAATGGGAGAACGTCGTCACGCTGCAGCGCCGGCCGCGCTCCAGCAGCCTGTCCTTCAATGCGAATTCCCTGCCCCTGATCCCACAGGTGCCGAACGAGAAGCGCGCGCCGGGCGGCACCAGCTTGGTGTTCCCGAACGTCACGATCACCGTCGCCGAAAACCATCTGGCCTCCGTGATCACCGATCCGCTGGCGCCGGACAAGACCCACGCGATCCTCGGCTTCTTCTTCACCGGCGATGCCGCAACGGACCCCGCGGCGGAGGAGCATCGCAAGCCCGTGCTCGATCGCTGGCTCGGCAAGACGCGCAGCCGCCACGGCAATGACGGCATCCGGAGTCAGGATTTCCTGATCTGGGAAGGCCAGCAGATCGCCCGGCAATCGCCGGTCGCGGACGATGTGAAATTCTCGCCGGTCTGGGAGAGGAACATCCACCATTTCCACAACCGGCTGATCGACGCGATGAGCTGACGCGGGACGACACGAAGGCGAGCGCGATGCAAAACGGGCCGGACGTGCCGTCGGATCTTCCCGCGACTTGGATGCCGCGTCTGGGCAGCGATCTGGCGGAGCTGGTCGCCGCGGCGACGGACCTGACGCGGCTCGTCGGCACGCCCGCGCACGTCGATGATTTCGCCCATGACCTCACGCACGTGGCGGCTGGCGGATCCGAACCGTGAGGCTGGCGCCGGCGTGCGACGTCGTGGAGATCGCCGCCGCCATCGCGACGGGAACCCATAGCGCGGAATCCATCGTCGCCGATTGCCTGGCGCGGATCGCGCACTGGCAACCGGCGATCAACGCGTTCATCGCCGTCGACGCGGCAGGCGCGATGCGCCGCGCGATCGCCGCCGATCGCGTGCGCGCGGCGGGTCACAAGCTGGGCAAGCTCCACGGTGTGCCGATCGCGATCAAGGACATGTTCGACCGCACGGATCTGCGCCCGGGCTGCGGGGCGGGGCCTGCGCGCGCGGAGCCGGGCGTGCAACCGGCGACTCTGGTCAAGCGGCTGGAGGGCGCGGGCGCGATCATCGTCGGCACACTGAACATGACCGAATACGCGCTCGGCCTGACCGGGCACAACGATCACCTCGGCGATTCCTGCAATCCCTGGTCGCCCGCGCATGTGACCGGCGGCTCGTCGAGTGGCGCCGCAATCGCCGTCGCCGCGCGCATCGTGCCGGCGGCGATCGGTTCCGATACCGGCGCCTCGATCCGGCTGCCCGCCGCGTGGTGCGGCATCGCCGGGCTCAAACCCACGCATGGTCGCGTCGGCGCGCGCGGCGCCATGCCGATGAGCTTCGCCCTCGATACGATCGGCCCGCTGGCGACGACGATGCGCGGCGTCGCGCGGCTGCTCGCCGTGATCGCCGGCGCCGAGCCGGGCGATGAATCCGCCGCCGCCTATCCCGTGGCGGATTACGAAATGCCGCCGCGCGCGCGCCTCGACGGGCTGCGCATCGGTCTCGTCGAGGCCTATTTCGGTGACGGGCTTGACGTCGCGGTCGCGGCCGCGCTGCGCGAGACCGTGGAAATCCTGCGTGCGCTTGGCGCCACCGTCACCCTTGTGCCCGCCATCCATGCGGATCTCGCGCGCCGTCTGCATCGATTGATGATGGCGGCAGAGGCGGCGACGATCCACGAACCAGCTCTGCGCAGCGCGCCCGAGCGCTTCACGGCCGAAGTCCGCTACCGCCTCGAGCTCGGCCGTCGTGTACCGGCCACCGCCTATCTCGCGGCGCTGCACGGTCGTGGCGCATTGCTGCGCCTGTTCATGGCGGAGGCGTTCAAGGATGTCGACGCCCTGCTCACGGCGCTCGTGCCGCGCCCGGCCCCGGAACGGGCGCGCACGCGTTTCGGGACGCCGGATTTCGAGCCGGATCTGCTGGCGGACATCCCGAAGCGGACGCAGCCTTTCAACTATCTTGGACTGCCCGCGCTTGCCGTGCCCTGCGGCTTCGTGGCGGGTTTGCCGATCGGCTGCCAGCTGGTTGGACGGCCATTCGACGAAGCCACGCTGCTGACGATCGGCGCCGCCTATGAAGGCGCGACCGATTGGCATCGCCGCCTGCCGACGCTTCCGTCATGACCGAACACTGGCTGCAGCGCTTCTTCGCGCCGCGCGCGATGGCGATCGTCGGCGCCACCGAGGACCGCACGCGTTTTGGCTGGCGCTACCTCCACAACATCCTGAATTTCGGCCGCCGCGAGCGCGTCTATCCGGTCAATCCGCGCTACGCGACCTGCCTCGGCCTGCCCTGCTTCGCCTCGATCCGCGATCTGCCGGAGACGCCCGATCACGTCGGCATCATCGTCGCCGCGGAACGGGTCGGCGGCGTGATCGAGGATTGCATCGCCAAGCGTGTCCCTTTCGCGACCATCTTCACCGGCGGATTCGGCGAGAGCGGCACGGCGGCAGGTCGCGCGGAGCAGGACCGTATCGTCGCGATGGCGCGCGCCGGCGGGCTCCGGCTGATGGGACCCAACTGCAACGGCGCGGTCAACTTCGTCGATCGCATACCCATGGCGTCGACCGCCACCGTCGGCGAGGCGCCTCAACCAGCCGGCGATATCGGGATCATCGGCAATTCCGGCGGGTTGCCGCAGGTCAACGTGATGTGGCGCGCCCATGAACTCGGGCTCGGCATCAGCTACGAGGTGAGCTGCGGCAACGAGGCCGATCTCGAGATCGCCGATTTCATCGACTTCCTCGTCCATGATCGCGCGACACGCGTGATCCTGGTCGCCGCCGAGCGCATCAAATCGGGTGACAAATTCATCGCCGCCGCGCGCAAGGCAGCCGAAGCCGCCAAGCCGATCGTGATGCTCAAGCTCGGCCGCAGCGAGGCCGGGCGGCGGGCGGCCGAGAGCCATACCGGCGCGATCGCCGGCGCCGATGCGGTCGCCGATGCGGCGCTGCGTCAGCTCGGCGTGATCCGCGTGGAGGATTCGAGCGAACTCTACGAAGCGGCGATGACCCTGCGCGACACGCGCGTGCCGCGGGGCAATCGCGCCAGCGCCTTCTCGGTATCCGGCGGCAACAATGCGTTGATCGCGGATCGCGGCACGGCGTTCGGCATCGCCTTCGACGATTTCACCGAGACGACGCACGCGACGCTCGCGACGCTGATCCCCGGCTACATCAAGCTGGGCAACCCCGCGGACATGAGCTCGGCCGCGCTCGGCAAGCAGGACATGCAGCGCGCGATCATGGAGACGATCGCCGCCGATCCCCATGTCGATTTCCTGCTGCCGGTCGTCACCTTGCAGAGCGAGCGCGACATCCGCACCGCCGCGACGATGGTCGCGCACTCGGCGAAGCCCGCGGCGCTGCTGTGGACCGGCGGGACCAATGACGGCTCTGCGCTCAAGCCGCGCGATCTCATCGCCGAGGGCATTCCGGTCTATCGTGAGATCTCCAGCGGCCTGAAGGCGGTCAGCGCGTCGATGCGCTACGCCGCGTTTCGTCGTGCCCAAATTGGCCGCGCCGCGCCCGCCATCCCGGCCGGCATCGATCGCGCGGCCGCGGCACGGCTGCTCGCGGCCCGCCGCGGCGCGCTCAACGAGCGCGAGACCAAGCAGCTGCTGGCCGCCTATGGTTTCCCCGTGACGCACGAGATGCTCGCGCGCGACGCGGACGAGGCCGTGCGTCATGCGGCGCGATTCGGCGGCCCGGTCGCGCTCAAGATCGAAGCGCGAGGGCTCGCGCATAAAAGCGATGTCGGCGGCGTGCGCCTCGATGTGAGCGGCGACCCGGCAGTGCGCGCGGGTTTCATCGCGATCGTCGACGCCGTGCGCGCCAATACCCCGCACGCCGAGATCAGCGGTGTCGTGGTTCAGGAAATGCTGCCCCCGGGAGTCGAGATGTTGCTCGGCCTCGTGCATGACGCCGCGCTCGGGCCGGCGATCGCGGTCGGGTTCGGCGGTGTCTTCGTCGAGCTGCTCGCCGACGTCGCCTACCGCCTGCCGCCGCTCGACACGATCGAAGCGCAGGCGATGCTGCGCGAACTCAAGGCATATCGATTGCTCGGCGGATTGCGCGGCCGCCCCGCCGCGGACGAAGCGGCCCTTGTCGACCTCGTGGTCCGCCTCTCTTGGCTGGCCGTCGATTTCGGTCATGTCATCGCCGAACTCGACATCAACCCGCTGATCGTTCACGCCGCCGGCAAGGGCGCGCGCGTCGCCGATGGCTGGACGCGCTTGCACCGAGGTGACAAGGACCGCGTCGCCGGTGAATCCGGGGATGGCCTCGCACCGCGTCTGTGACGTAGCATTGGATCTCCACACAGGGGGATCCAGATGATTATGCACTCGCGAAGCTGCCGCGCCCGCATCACGGCCCCGCTGGCGATGCTCGCCGGCCTGATGCTGCTGGTTGCGGCGCCATCCCTCGCCCAGAAGCGGGGCGGTACGGCGGTGATCGCCCAAGAGGCGGGACCCGCTACACTGGATATGCATTTCTCGACCAACATCGCCACCCGCAACGTGGTGATGCAGGTCTTCGAACAGCTGATGACGCGCGATGAATCGAATGCGCCGATGCTGGAACTCGCCGAAAGCCTGGTCGAGGCGCCGGACGGGGTGACCTACACATTCAAGATTCGCAAGGGCATCAAGTTCCACAATGGGAAAGCCCTGACCTCGGCCGATGTCCTGGCGTCCTTCGAGCGCTTCGCGAAGATCGGCATCCAGCGTTCGATCCTCGCCCCGGTCGCGCAGATGACGGCGCCGGATCCCGACACTTTCCAGGTCGTCTTGCACAAGAAGGTGCCGGTATTCCTGGAGGAGCTCAGTCAATTCGCCAATCCGATCGTGATCATGCCGGCCGAGCAGAAGGACATGGCCGGCGGCAAGGCGGAGATCATCGGCACCGGCCCCTATCAATTCGTGGAATGGGTGCCCGACAGCCACGTGCGGCTCAAGCGTTTCGACGGCTATGCGCCGGATACGCGCCACAAGGGGACCACCGGCTTCGGCGGACACAAGGTCGCGTATCTCGACGAGCTGGATTTTCGCTACGTCAAGGAAGCGGTCGCCCGTGTCGCCGGCTTGGAGACCGGTCAGTTCCACCTGACCGAGGACGTTCCGACCAAGGCGGCGAAGCGGCTGAAGGACAACAAGAACATCGTTCTGCATCCGGTCCAGCGCTGGTGGATCCATGGGACATGGGTCAACCACGCCAACCCGCCCTTCGACAAGGTGGAGATTCGTCGCGCCCTGCAGATCGGCCTCGACATGGAGGAGATCATGGACGTCGCGACCGATGGCGCCTTTGACCTGCAGCCGGGTTTCCAATATCCGGGCACGCCCTATTACAGCGAAGCCGGGAAGCAATATTACAACGTCAACGACAAGAAGAAGGCGGCCGAGCTGTTGAAGGCCGCCGGCTACAAGGGCGAAGAGATCGTCGTCATGACGCTGCCCGCCTATCAGAGCATGTACGACGCCGCCGTGGTGCTCGTGGAACAGATGAAGCAGATCGGCTTCAAGGTGCGGATGGATCCGGTGGATCTGCCGACCGGTGCGGCGCGTCAGCGCAAATCCGATGGCGGGTGGCATCTGTCGTTCACGGGGCTCGGCACCGGACCCTCGGTGGGGCCATTCGCGGCGATCGTCCTGATGGTCGGGCGCGACAATCTCAACCACCACCAGGATTTGGAGTTCGACAAGCTCTACGCCGACATGCTGACCGGTGCGACGCTGGACGAGCGCAAGGCGATTTTCGCCAAGGCGCAGGAGCGTCTCTACGAGCAGGTGAAGATGCTCAAGATGGGCGATCTCACCAAGGTCCAAGCCGCGCGGAGCAACGTGAAGGGCTTCGTGCCGTATCGCATCCCGCGGCTTTGGAACGTCTGGATCGAGGGCTGACGCGCGGCGTCGCCCATCCACGCGATCGCCGCGTGGATGGGCGTCCGCTCCAGGCACTCTCATGGGCCGCTACATCGTTCAACGACTCCTCAGCGCGATCCCCGTTCTCCTGATCGTCACGCTGATTTCCTTCTGTGTCATGCAACTCGTGCCCGGCGATCCCGCGGCGGTGATGGCGGGTCCTCAGGCGACCAAGCTCGAGATCGAGCAGGTCCGCACGCAGCTCGGGCTCGACGAGCCGTTCCTGCTGCAACTCCGACGCTGGTATGTCGGCCTCGCCCAAGGCGATCTCGGGCGTTCGATCCTGCTCGGTCGATCCGTCGCCCAGGCGATCGCGGAGCGACTGCCCGTGACGCTCGCGCTGGCGCTGCTGTCGTTCGTCTTCACGCTGGCGATCGCCATCCCCTGCGGAGTCATCGCGGCGCTGCGCCAGAACACATGGGTCGATCAGCTCGTGATGACGATCGCCTTGATCGGGGTGTCGCTGCCGAATTTCTGGCTCGGCCTGATGCTGATCATCCTGTTCTCCGTGATCCTCGATCTGTTGCCGGCGGGCGGCTACGTGCCGATGGCGCAGGGCGTCGTGCCGTGGCTCAAGAGCCTGCTCCTGCCGTCGCTCTCGCTGGGCCTGCTGCAGATCGGCTTGCTCGCCCGGATCACGCGCTCGACGATGCTCGAGATTCTGCGCCAGGATTACATCCGGACGGCGCGCGCCAAGGGGCTCCCGGTATTCAAGGTCGTCGGCAAGCACGCACTCAAGAACGCGATGATCCCCATCGTGACGATCATCGGCATCGTGTTCAGCTTGCTGCTTTCCGGCTCGGTGGTGATCGAAACCGTCTACTCGCTGCCCGGGCTGGGTCGCCTGCTGGCCACTTCGATCCTGAGCCGCGACTATCCGGTCATCCAGGGCGGCTTGCTGCTCACGGCGGCGATGTTCGTGGGCATCAACCTCGTCGTCGACGTGCTCTATGCCTTCCTGGATCCGCGCGTGCGCTATGACTGAGCAGGCGACCAAGTGGAGTCCGCCCGCCGCGAGCAGGACCACGCCGCGACGCAAGCCGCCGGGGATCCTCAAGCGGCTAGGCCGGCATCGGTTGTTCGTCACGGGATTCGCGCTGTTCGCGACCATGCTCGCGATGGCACTGCTGGCCGATCTGCTCGCGACCCATGACCCGATCGTGGTGCGCGCGCGCAATCGCTTCAAACCGCCGAGCCTGGCGAATTTCTTCGGCACGGATAATTTCGGCCGCGACATCTTCTCGCGCGTCGTCTATGGCGCGCGGCTATCGATCGAGATCGGCTTCGTGACCGTGCTCCTCACTGCGATCTTCGGCACCGCTTGCGGGTTGGCCGCGGGGTATTTCCGGCGGCTCGACAATCTGATCATGCGCATCATGGACGCGTTCATGGCCTTCCCTGCCCTGCTGCTTGCGATCGCGATCACGGCTGCGCTCGGCCCCTCCGCCTTCAACGTCGTCGTCGCCTTGGCAGCCGTCTACACGCCACGCACCGCCCGGGTCGTCCGCGCCTCGGTACTCGTGGTGCGCGAGGCCGATTACGTCCATGCCGCGCAGGCCGTGGGAGCGAGTCATCTGCGCATCATGCTCCAGCACATCCTGCCCAACAGCATGGCGCCGTTGATGGTGCAGCTCACATTCGTGTTCGCCTACGCCGTGATCGCCGAAGCGGTGCTGAGCTTCCTCGGCATGGGACCGCCGCCGCCGACACCGAGCTGGGGCAACATCATCTCGGACGGCAAGGATTACATCCGCGAGGCGGGCTGGATCGCGCTGTTTCCAGGTCTCGCCATCGCCACCACCGTGCTCGGCCTCAACCTGCTCGGCGATGGGCTGCGCGACGTGCTCGATCCGCGCATGGTGGTCGACAACCGATGAGCGGCGCGCCCGCGATGGTTACGGCCAAGTCCCAGCCGCTGCTGTCGGTGCGCGGGTTGATCACCGAGTTCGGATCGATCCGTGTCGTCGACGATGTCGATTTCGACGTGATGCCGGGCGAGGTTCTCGGCATCGTCGGGGAATCCGGCTCCGGCAAGAGCGTGACCGCGCTGTCCATTCTGCGGCTGCTGTCGTATCCCGGGCGCGTCACGGCCGGGGAGATCTGGTTCGAAGGCGAGGATCTGCTGGCGAAGACGGAGGCGCAGATGCAGCGCATCCGCGGCGATCGCATCTCGATGATCTTCCAGGAACCGATGACGTCGCTCAACCCGGTCTTCACGATCGGAGATCAGATCGCCGAGACGCTGCGCGAGCACCAACAGCTCGGCCGGCGCGCGGCGGAGCGCAAGGCGATCGAACTCCTGGGCATGGTCGAGATCGCCGCGGCGTCGCGTCGCGTTCACGAGTATCCGCACCAGATGTCCGGCGGCATGCGCCAGCGCGTGATGATCGCGATGGCCCTGGCGTGTCAGCCCCGCCTCCTGATCGCCGACGAGCCGACCACCGCGCTCGACGTCACCGTCCAGGCGCAGATCCTCGATCTCCTGCGCCAGCTCCAGCGCGACCTCGACATGGCGGTGATCCTGATCACCCATGATCTCGGCGTGATCGCGGAATTCGTGCAGCGCGTGGTCGTCTTCTACGCCGCGCGCATCGTCGAGCGTGGCCCGGTCGGGCCCATCTTCCGCGACCCGCAGCATCCCTACACCGAGGGCTTGCTGCGCTCGATCCCGCGGGTCGACGCCATCGCCACGCGCCTGCAGGCGATCGACGGCATCGTCCCGAACCCGATCGACCTGCCGCCGGGCTGCCGGTTCCATCCGCGCTGCCGCTATGCGCAAGCCCCTTGCGCCGAGATCGACCCGCCGCTCGTCGCGCTGGCCCCGGGCCGCATGGCGGCGTGCATCCGCCACTCGGGATTCGGGCGCCCGGCGGCCGATCCGAGGTCGACATGAACGCCGCGACGCATCCGGCCGCGCTGGTCCAGGTCGACAGGTTGGTGAAGCATTTCGCGATCAAGAAGCGGTTCTTCGGCGCCGGCCAGGCGGGACTCGTGCGCGCGGTGGACGACATCAGCTTCGACATCGAAGCGGGCGAGACGCTCGGCCTCGTCGGCGAGTCCGGATGCGGCAAATCGACGACGGGCCGCCTGCTGATCCGGTTGATGGCGCCGACCTCCGGGGCGATCCGTTTCGGCGGCGATGATCTCGCGACCATGCCGCCGAGCGCGCTGCGGGCGCGGCGGCGCGACGTGCAGATCATCTTTCAGGATCCCTACTCGTCGCTCAATCCGCGCAAATCCGTCGGCGGTATCGTCGCGGAGCCGCTGATCGTCCACGGCGTCGGCACGCGCCGCGCCCGGCAGGAAAGGGTCGCGGAGCTGCTGACCATCGTCGGGCTCGAGCCCGATCACGCGCTGCGCTATCCGCATGAATTCTCCGGCGGTCAGCGCCAGCGCATCGGCATCGCGCGCGCGATCGCGCTCAATCCGAAATTCATCGTCTGCGACGAGCCGGTCTCGGCGCTCGACGCCTCGATCCAGGCGCAGATCATCAACCTGATGCAGGATCTGCAGCGCGAGCTCGGCCTCACCTTCCTGTTCATCAGCCACAACCTCGCCGTGGTCCGTCACATCGCCGATCGCGTCGCCGTCATGTATCTCGGTTCACTCGTCGAAATCGGCCCCGCCGATCGCGTCTTCTTCGAGCCGCAGCACCCCTATACACAATTGTTGGTAGGCTCGAATCCCGAACCCGACACGATGACCGAACGCAGCCGCGCCAGCACACA
>JANNTF010000138.1:0-4196 GCA_031403455.1 Alphaproteobacteria bacterium
GCTCGGCGCTCGAGCGCCTGGGAGAACGGGCGATTACCAGCCATGCCGTTCCATATAGGTGAGCCTGATGCCGATGAATAGCGCTATGTCGCAGTTCCCTGCATTCAAGCCTGGAATGATTGCAATGACCCCGATCCTGCCGCTGCCGGGGCTCAGGCGCCGGTTTGGATCCGCTCGACCAGCTGTTTGACGCTCGGGATGAAGCCGTTCGCGTAGTAGGGGTCCGCCGCGAAGCGGTACGCATTGTGACCCGCGAACATCAGCTGCGTGTCGACATCGCTGGTATGGGCGATGTCCTGCAATGTCTTCTGGATGCAGAACGACCGCGGATCGGATTTCTTGCCCGTGCTGCCTTCCTCGGTCTGCGCCCAGTTGGAGAACATGCAGGCCGAGAGGCATCCCATGCAGTCGACCTGATCGTGGTGGATCGCGGCGGCCTTCGCCGGCGATACGAAGATGATCGTCGAATCGGGCGTACGCAGTCCTTCGGTGAAGCCCGAGGACATCCATTCCACCGCATGAGCGCGATCGGCGAGGCCGACATAGACTTTTCGGCCTCGAGCGCCGACCGCCAGCGCCTCGGTCATCTCGCCGACCGGTGCTGTCGAATAGGGAATCTGGCGTTTTGAACGCGCGTCGAGCTCGAGCAGGAACGGGTTGATGACCGCCGACGAATAGAACCCCGTCGGCGAGAAGCGATGCAGCAGGATATCGCCCCGCTTGAGAGTCAGTAGCCGCTGCTTCCACTCCTTGCTGATCGGGCTTTCCAAGGTCAGGAGTGGCCTGGTGCCGAACTGGAACGCGATCGGCCCGACCTCGGGGTTGTCGAGGAACTCGGTCCACTCGCTGAGGCGCCAGACGCCGCCGGCCATCACGATCGGCGTGCTCAGCAGGCCGAATTCATTCATCTGCTTACGTAGCTCGACGATCCGCGGCAGCGGCGGCTCCGGCTTGCGCGGATCCTCGGCATTGGACAAGCCATTGTGCCCGCCCGCGAGCCAGGGATCCTCATAGACTACGGCGCCGAGGCCGTCGCGGAACTTGTGATAGGAGCGCTTCCACAACGCGCGAAACGCGCGCGCCGAGGAAATGATCGGGTAGTAGTAGACGCCGTAGCGCGCGCAGATCTCCGCGATCTTGTAGGGCATGCCGGCGCCGCAGGTGACGCCGTGGATCAGTCCCTTGGCGCCTTCGAGGACGCCGGTGAGGATGCGTTCCGCGGCCGCCATCTCCCACAGGATGTTCATGTGGATCCGGCCATTGCCGCTCGAACTCTCATGCGCGATGCGTGCCTGGGCGATGCCGCCGCGAATCGAGTGCGCGATCAGCTCCTCGTGCCGTTCGCGCCGCGTGCGGCCGTAATAATGCTGCTCCATCAGCTTGCCGTCGGCGTCGTAGGAATCCGCGTTGACGCCGGAGAACGTGCCGACGCCCCCCGATGAGGCCCAGGCGCCGGAACTCTCGCCGTTGGACACCGAGATTCCCTTGCCGCCCTCGACGATCGGGTGAACTTCGCGACCAGAGATGATCAACGGTTTGAGCGTCAGCATGACGGCAAGCTTTCCGATGACGTTGCGAGGCGTGGGGTCTTTGGCGGCATGATCCTGCCGGGCAAGGCGTTGTTCCCTTTGGAATCTACCTAGCCCAGGTGCTCCAGCATTGAAAGCCCGCCCGTCAGCACGTCGGCGTGAAAGTCAGGTTCGCAATTCGCCCTGTCGATCGGCTCGTCGTGTCGTCCGAATCCGCGCCGACGGCAAGCTCGACGACCAGCGGAATCGGGCGGTCGAACCGCGCGCGGAAATCCGCGGCAAAGTCGACTGAGACTTCCTGCCACTGTCCATGCTGTCCGGGCGAGGGCACGATGATCCGAATCGCCCCGGCGCCGTCCATGTAGGGACTATCGATCCAGGTGTCCCTGACATGCAGGCCACCCCAGACATAGAACAGGACGCGCGCCGGAATGATCCGCCCGGATTGCTGGCTGGCCAGCCCATGGCGCATGCGCTCGCCCAGCGATGCGGTTTCGGGATCGTAGGCGAAGCCCAGCGACACGATCAGATTGCGGTCGTCGCCGCCGCGCTTGCCGAGATCGGTCGCCGGTATGGTGGCGTCGTCGACGCGCCAACGCCAGGACAGGCAACGATGGGTCGACGGGTCGATGCGCACGCTGATCGAGAGCATCGACGACGACGCCTCGGCCACGAGGCGCAATCCTTGCGCGCCGTCCGCCTCGAAGCGCGTGGGCGTCCGGCCGCGAAACTCGATCGGTCGCCAGCCATTGGCGCCGAGGTCGGGCCCGGTCGGAAGGGTGGATTGAGCGCTCGCCATCTGGCTTGCCAGCGCCATCGACAGGACGCGCGTCATGAGCCGCCGCGCGCTCACGCGATGGCGGCCGCGATGGCACCAGGCACGTCCGAGATCAGGCTGTCCACGCCCCAGCCGATCAGCTCCACCGCGCGCGCCGGCTCGTTCACCGTCCACACCAGAACGTGATAGCCGTGCTGCTTGGCGAGGAGGACCTGCGCGCGCGTGAGCGATCGATGACCCGGATGGATCGCCGAACACGCCAGCCGCTTGGCGGCGTCCAGCCACCCCGCGTCGAGCCGTTCCGCGAGATAGCCGCGCGGCAATTCCGGCTCCGTGTCGCGCGCCGCTTCGAGCGACGCGATCTTGAATGACGAGATGATCGGCGTCGGCGCGCGCACCGGCCAGAGCGCGCCCAGCACGGACAGGGCCGCGACCGTCGTCTCGCGCTCGCGACCCTGACAGGGCTTGACCTCCAGATTGAATCCCATGTCGAGCTTCAGCATCAGGCTCAACGCCTCCGCGAGAGTCGGGATCCGCTCGCCCTTGAACCGATCGCCGAACACCGCAGGACAACCCGCATCCACGAGCTTGATCGACTCGAGCGGCAGGTCGCGTGCAGCGCCGCGCCCATTGCTCGTGCGGTCCAGTGTCTCGTCGTGGAGGAGGATCGGCACATTGTCCTTGGTGAGCTTGACGTCGAATTCGACCCAGCGCGCACCCTCCTCGTGCGCGCGCCGCAAACCGGCAAGCGTGTTCTCCGGTGCGTTCGATCGCGCGCCACGGTGACCGATGATGGTTGGCAGCTTCATGGCGCGGGACTTTGCCCAGCGTCGTCGTGACGCGCAACGGCAACGAACCGCCCGCGCCTCATTTCTGCGATGATGTCGTGTTCCATGCCCGGCCTCCCCGAGGAGACATGATCGCGATGAGCACCCAGCCGTCCGTTTCGTCCGCCGGTGACTACGAGACCGTCGCGCTGGTGCTGCAAGGCGGCGGCGCGCTCGGCGCCTATCAGGCCGGTGTCTACGAGGCGCTGGATGAAGCCGGCGTGGCGCCCAACCGCTATGCCGGAATCTCGATCGGCGCGATCAATCTGGCGATCATCGCCGGCAATCCGCGTGAACTCAGGGTCGCGCGGCTGCGGCAGTTCTGGGAGAAGATCTGCGAGCCCGGGCCGCTCGCCTGGGCCGGACAGATCTGGACGAGCGTGCCGAGCCTGCGCAGCTGGTCGAGCGCGGTCTCGGCGGGGCGCTCGATCGTGGAGGGCCAGCCCGGTTTCTTCCGGCTGCGCATGCCGCCGCCCGTGCCGGGCATCGACACCGCGCCCGATCAGGTCAGCTACTACGACACCAGCGATCTCGCGCGCACGCTCGACATGCTCGTCGATTGGGACCGGCTGAACACGAGCGACGTGAGCGTCGCGGTCGGCGCCGTCGATGTCGCGACCGGCAATTTCGAATATTTCGACAGCGCCGAGCGGCGTCTGGATGCGCGCCACATCATGGCGTCGGGCGCGCTCCCGCCGGCTTTCGCGCCGGTCGAGATCGATGGCAAATGGTATTGGGACGGCGGCATCGTCTCCAACACGCCGCTCGAATACGTGCTGGACTCGCAGCCGCGACGCGACACGCTGGCTTTTCAGGTCGATCTCTGGAGCGCGAAAGGCGAGGTGCCGCGCCGCATCGACGAGGCGCTGGAACGCGAGAAGGACATCCGCTTCTCCAGCCGCACGCGCAAATCGACGGACCGCACGCTCGAGCGTCAGCGCCTGCGCCGCGCGATCGCGAAGGCCCTGCCGTCGCTGCCCGAGAGCGTCTAGCTACCGCACCCTGGTGGTGGCGGCGCTTTATGACGCGCCGGTCGCGGCACCCGTCATGGTGCTCGACGGC
>JANNTF010000139.1:0-10339 GCA_031403455.1 Alphaproteobacteria bacterium
CATGAGGTCGAGATTCTGCACCGCAGCGCCGGATGCGCCCTTGCCAAGATTGTCGAGACGCGCGACCAGAACCGCTTGACCGTAGCGGTCACTGCCGAAAACGCGGAGTTCCATCACGTTGGTGTCGTTCAGAGCCTGCGGCTCCATGCGATCGAATCCCGATACCGTGGCATCGACCGGCACCACTTTCACGAATGCGCTGCCGCAATATCGATCGACGAGGATCGCCGCGACATCCTTTACCCTGGGTTTGCCCTGCAACGTATCGAGATGGAATGGCACGCTTACCAGCATGCCCTGACGATAATTGCCGACCGAGGGAACGAAGATTGGCCGGCGCGTGAGCCGCGCGTAGTGCTGCAGCTCGGGCAAGTGCTTGTGCTCCATGCCGAGACCGTAGAGTTCGAAATTCGGCGCTTTGCCGCTTTCATACGCCTCGATCATCGTCTTGCCGCCGCCTGAATAGCCGCTGACCGCGTTGACAGTCACCGGATGGTCGGCAGGCAGAATTCCGGAATCGACGAGCGGCCGCAGCAGCGCGATTGCGCCCGTGGGATAGCAGCCGGGGACCGACACGCGCTTTGCTCTGCGGATTGCATCAGCCTGAGTGGGTTGCAGTTCCGGAAAGCCGAACACCCAATCGGGCGCGACGCGATGCGCGGTGCTCGCATCGAGAATCCGAGGTGCGGCATTGCCCAATGCGTCGGCGAGTGCGACTGCCTCGCGCGCGGCCGCATCCGGGAGACAGAGGATAACGACGTCGACCCCCGACATCATGTCGCGGCGTGCGGCTGGATCCTTGCGCAGCTCGGCTGCAATGCTCTTCACCGTGACGCCGGGATGCGCCGCCAAGCGCTGCCGGATCCCGAGACCGGTCGTTCCGGCTTCACCATCGATGAAGACGGCAGGCGTGGACGAACTCATGGACGAAACTCCTGACGCGACGACACGGACTCAGAGGATGGGACCACAAAGCCAAAAGGGCGCTCCGGAAAGGAGCGCCCTCTGGTCGTGGACACGCCCCTGCCGGGGCTGACGCGAAACGGCTCCGCGTCAGCGCTTGGAGAACTGGAAGCTACGTCGTGCCTTGGCACGGCCGTATTTCTTGCGCTCGACCACGCGGCTATCGCGGGTCAGGAACCCGACCTGCTTGAGGATCTTGCGCAGGCCCGGCTCGTAGAGTGTCAATGCCTTCGATATGCCATGACGTACCGCGCCGGCCTGCCCCGAGAGCCCACCGCCAACGACCGTGCAATTCACGTCAAACTGATTGAGGCGTTCGGAAACCAGGAACGGCTGCTGGATGATCATCCGCAGCACGGGCCGCGCGAAATAAACCAGCGAGTCGCGGCCGTTGATCGTGAACTTGCCCTTGCCCGCCTTCACCCAGACCCGCGCGATCGCATTCTTGCGCTTGCCGGTCGCGTAGGCACGACCGAGCGAATCCTTCTGCGGCTCGGGCATGGGTTGATCGGAAGTGGCGCCCTGTGCTGCCGCGACCGCTGCATTGGCCATCGCGAGATCCGCGAGGCTACGTGTCCGGGTCAGCGTCGTGCCTGTCGTCTTCTCGGCCATGACGTCACGCGCTCCGCTTGTTTTTCGGGTTCATCTTTGCGACGTCCAGAACCATCGGATTCTGCGCCGCATGCGGGTGTGAGGAACCCACGTAGACTTTCAGATTGGTCATCTGGCTGCGCGCGAGCGGACTGTCCTTCTTCATCATCCGCTCGATCGCGCGCACGACCAGCTTGTGCGGTGTCTTGCCGTCGAGCGTCTGCCGCGGCGTGCGCTCCTTCACGCCTCCAGGGAATCCCGTGTGGTAGTGGAAAATCTTGTCGTCGAGCTTGTTCCCGGTGAGGTGAACCTTCTCGGCATTGATGATGACGACATTGTCACCGCAATCGACATGGGGCGTGAAGCTCGGCTTGTACTTGCCCTTGAGCCGCATGGCGACGACCGAAGCCAGGCGCCCGAGCACGATGCCGTCGGCATCGATCAGGATCCACTTCTTGTCCTTCGCCGCGGCGGCGGTGCTCATGGAATAGGTTTTCATTTCTGTCGCAACCCTGTCTGTCGTAGCCCTGGATTCACGTCGCACCGCTCACTTCATGGTCACCGGCCATGAAGGCCGCAACGAGATGCGGATGCGCGAAGTATCCGACTCCTCCGCCTCCGTCAACGCATAAGAACTCAATAGGCAACGAAGTTATCGATCAGGGTATTATTTTACCTTTCACATCAAGGCCGATACGCCAACGCGTGCGGCCCCTAGATCCGCGGCGGGATCGAGTAGGTCCCCGTGACATGCGCTACCGGCTCGACTTCCCCCTGGGAGCGCAGGGTGACTTCGGAAACCGCAAGCCGCTTGCCGAGCTTCAGGATCCGCCCCTCGGCGACGACATCGCGAGGCGCCGGCTTACGCAGGAAGTTGATGTTGAGGGCAGTGGTCACGGCCAGCTCGACGCGCCCGATCATCGACAGCGTCACGGCGTACATCGCGTAGTCGGCAAGCGCCATCAGCACCGGCCCCGCAATCGTGCCACCCGGGCGCACGAAGCTGTTCTGATAGGGCGCGCGCGCGATCACATGGCCATAGCTCAGTACATCCAGGCGCAGCCCCATCTGCACGGCGACCGGCAGCTCGGCGGCGACGATGGCGTCGAACTCTTCGCGTGTCAGACGTGGGGCCACATCCATGGGCATCCTTTCGACTTGAATTCCCACCCTACCGGCCCGCAAATACCGACGGAAGCGAATGCGCACCAGCGACTTCGTCCGAAGGAGATCGCCGATGCATGCCCTCCCCGCGATGTCTGCCAAGACGGCGCTGGTGCTGCGCGAGGATGAACCCGGTGTCGCAACGCTCAGCATGAATCGGCCCGCCGCCTACAACGCGCTGTCTTCCGAGTTGATGGCGGCGCTGCAGCGTGAACTGGAGGTCGTCGCTGCGGATGAGCGAGTGAAAGTCGTCGTGCTTGCGGGCGCCGGCAAGGGATTCTGCGCCGGGCATGATCTGCGAGAGTTACGCAGTCACCCTGACCGCGGTTTCTACGAGACGCTCTTCACGCAGTGCTCCGAGCTCATGCTCGCGATCGTCAGGCTACCCAAGCCCGTGATCGCGCGCGTCCACGGCGTCGCCACGGCCGCAGGGTGTCAGCTGGTAGCGAGTTGCGACCTCGCCGTTGCTGCCCAGAGCACACGGTTCGGGACGCCTGGCGTGAATATCGGCCTGTTCTGCTCGACGCCGATGGTCGCGCTCACGCGTGCGATCGGTCGCAAGGCCGCCATGCGCATGCTGCTGACCGGCGAGTTGATCGACGCGTCCGCGGCGCAACGCTTCGGCTTGATCAGCGACGTCGTGCCCGATGCGGCGTTGGTCACGGCAACGCTGAAGCTCGCGCAAGACATCGCGGGCAAGTCGCCCCTGACTCTCGCGATCGGCAAGGAGGCCTTCTATCGTCAGGCGGAGATGGATCTCGCCGACGCCTATCGCTATGCCAGCGAAGTCATGACGCGCAACATGATGGCGCGCGACGCCGAGATCGGCATCGACGCCTTCCTCCACAAGAGCGTCCCAGTGTGGTGCGGACGATGAGCACGAACGCGATGCGCCACGATGCGTATCCGGACGCGTATATCCGCACGATCCTGCGCGACGTGCGCGTGATCGCGATGGTTGGCGCCTCGCCGACCTGGAATCGCCCGAGCAATTTCGCGATGAAATATCTCCAGAACAAAGGCTATCGCGTGATCCCCGTGAATCCCGCCGCCGCAGGTCAGGAGATTCTCGGTGAGAAAGTCTACGCGACGCTCGAGGAGGTGCCGGTCAAGATCGACATGGTCGACATCTTCCGAAACAGCGAAGCGGCCGGCCCGATCACGGACGCGGCGATCGCGCTGCAAGTGCCGGTGGTGTGGATGCAGCTGGGCGTGCGCAACGAAACGGCCGCTGCGCGTGCGGAAGCCGCGGGCATCAAGGTGGTAATGGATCGCTGCCCGAAGATCGAATACGGCCGGCTCAGCGGCGAGTTGTCCTGGGGTGGCATCAACTCCGGCGTGATCTCTTCGAAGCGTCGACAAGCGCCACGCTGAGCGCGCCTGCGACACTCGCCCTCATCGCATTTCCTGGCTGAGTCGGCGATACGCTGGACATGATCCCGCTGCTTGTTTCCATTGGTGTCGTCGCGCTCGCCGAAATCGGCGACAAGACGCAGCTCCTTGCGCTCGTGCTTGCCGCACGTTTTCGTCGGCCCTGGCCCATCGTGACGGGAATTCTGTTCGCCACGCTCGCAAATCACGGCATTGCAGGCCTGGCGGGCGCGTGGTCAGCACAGCTTCTCGAGGGACCGTGGTTGCGCTGGATCGTCGCGGGCTCCTTCCTCTCCGTCGGCATCTGGGCGCTGATCCCCGACCGCCTCGATGACGACGGCCAGGATGGCGCCGCGCCGCGCTACGGCGCATTCCTGACCACCCTTGTCGCGTTCTTCCTCGTCGAGATCGGCGACAAGACGCAGATCGCAACGGCCGCGCTCGCCGCGCGATTTCAGGCCGATGTCGTCGGCGTGGTGATCGGCACCACGATCGGCATGATGCTGGCGAATATCCCCGCGGTCTGGCTTGGCGAGACGATGGCACACAGGTTGCCGCTCAAGCCGATCCGCATTGCCGCCGCCTGCGTCTTCGTCGTGCTGGGTCTGCTCGCCCTCACTGGAATCGGCACACGGTAGCGCGACGTCCCCGCGCCGCTGTCGCGGCCGCGTCGGCGCGTGCTATGCGATTCCACCGCGCCCGCTTCATCGAGGTTGTCCCATGGCCGACGAGTCCGATGCCCGCCCCGATCGTCCCTATGGCTTCGAGACGCGCGCCGTTCATGCCGGCGCCGGTCCCGATCCAACCACGGGCGCCCGCAACGTCCCGATCTTCCAGACCACGTCCTACGTGTTCGAGGATGTTGACCACGCGGCGTCACTCTTCAATCTGCAGGATTTCGGCTACGTCTATTCACGGCTTGGCAACCCCACGGTCTCGGCGCTCGAAGAACGCGTCGCGAGTCTCGAGGGCGGACGCGGTGCCGTCGCCGCGGCGTCGGGTCATGCCGCGCAGCTCCTCGCCTTCTTCACGATCATGGAGCCGGGCGACGAGTTTGTCGCGTCGCGCAATCTCTATGGCGGCTCGATTACGCAGTTCACGCATTCCTTCAGGAAATTCGGTTGGAAAGTGAACTTTGTCGATCCCGTCGATCCGGAGAATTTCCGCCGCGCCATCAATTCGAAGACCAAGGCGATCTTCCTCGAGGTTCTCGCCAATCCTGGCGGCCTCGTGGTGGATATCGAGCCGATCGCACGCATCGCGCACGAGGCCGGCATTCTATTGATGGTCGACAACACGATGGCCTCCCCGTACCTGCTGCGTCCCTTCGAATGGGGCGCCGATATCGTCATCCATTCGACGACGAAGTTCCTCTCCGGCCACGGCACATCGATGGGTGGCATGGTGGTGGAGAGCGGCCGCTTCGACTGGGCACGCAGCGCCGACAAATACCCTTCCCTCACCAAACCCGACCCCGCCTATCACGGACTGACTTTCGCCGAGACCTTTGGCGATTTTGGATTCACGATGAAGACGCGCGCCGTCGGGTTGCGCGATCTCGGCCCGACCATGGCGCCGATGAACGCGTTCCTGACGCTCACCGGGATCGAGACGTTGCATCTGCGCATGCAGCGCCATTGCACCAATGCGCTGACGGTCGCGCAATTCCTGGAGAGCCATCCGGCCGTGGCATGGGTCTCCCATGCCGGGCTCCAATCAAGCCCGTCTCACACGCTCGCCAAGAAGTACCTGCCGCGCGGTTGCGGTGCGGTCTTCACCTTCGGACTGAAGGGCGGGTTCGATTCAGGCGTCAAAGTCGTCGAGGGCGTGGAACTGCTCTCGCACCTCGCGAATATCGGGGACACTCGCTCGCTGATCATCCATCCCGCCTCGACGACGCATCGCCAATTGACGGCCGAACAGCAGATCAAGGCTGGCGCAGGCCCCGACGTCATCCGCCTCTCGATCGGCATCGAGAGCGTCGACGATATCGTCGCCGATCTCGACCGCGCCTTGGCCAAAGCCTGAGCTACTCGGCGGGCACGATTCGCGATTGAGGCGCTGCGGCCTGTGCTTCGCCGGTCGGTAGCATCGCGGCACCGATCATCGCGATCGTCGCCAAGACGCTCATCATGATGAACAGCCAATAGAAGCCGCCGGTTGCTTCGTAGATCCACGCGATCAGAGGGATCGAACTGGCGGAAACACCGAGCGCGAGTACGAATTTCGCGCCATAGCCGGTGCCTTGCCAACGCCCTGGTGTGTAGTACGCCAGCATCTTGTTCTCCGCTGGTCCGCCCAACGTGCTGACGAACACAAGCGTGATCGTCACCACCAGAAGCGCGAATGACTCCAGATAGGCGGCCAACAGGAGAAACGGCGTCTGCAGCACGAACGAGGCCACGTACAGCCGCTGCATCGGGAAGCGGTCTGCGAGCCAACCGCTCACCGGCATGGCTGCGCCGGCACAGAGATAGACGAGCCCGACCAGACCGCCAATTCCGAATGCGCCCAGCGACAAACTGTCCCCCAGACGCTCGGCGAAAAGCTTCGGCAGCATGATCGAGAAGGATTGGTAGACCATCGCGCCGCAGGTCATGGTCACCGAGAGCAGGAAGAAGGCGCGGATCATCTCGCGTCGGGGCGGCGGTCGGGGCGCCGATACCGAGACGACCGGAGCCTCGACAAGCCAGCCCAGCCGCCAGGACACCAACAGCCCAATGCCGATCAGGACCGCGATGCCGCCAGGCAGAATGAACGCAGCGCGCCACGACCACCATTGACAGAGCGCTCCGGCAATCAACGGCCCAAGCGCAACGCCGATCGAGCCGAACATTCCGTTCCAGCCGAGCGCACGGCCGCGATCAAGCGACGTGCGCACCAGCCAGGCCATGCCTACGGGATGATAGATCGCAGCGAAGAAGCCGATACCGGCCAGGCCGACCGCAAGCTGGAAGGGGGTCGTTGCCAATCCCGTACAGATCGCGGCGCCGCCTGTGCCGAGGAAGTAGATCGCCATCATGCCCAATGTCGACCAGCGATCCGCAAACCAACCCGCCGGCAAAGCCGCGACGCCGAACAGGATCTGACCCGCAAGCATCAAGCCGATCAGCTCGCCGTAGCTGCGACCCCATTCCTTCTCGAGCACGATCACGACGGTCGGATAAAGCAGCATCAGAATGTGATCCAGACTGTGGCCGACATTCGTGAAGCGCTGCGCGAGGGCTGGTGAGGCGCGTTCCATCGCTCGATTTTCGACCGCGGCCCCCGCGTCGTCCATTGTTTCCTGGACGCGCCAAGTCTGTCGCCTGCGCAGAGCTGGTCAAGCCGAGGAATGGCCAGTAAGCGTGTCCAGGCGACCTCATGCCTCTGAAGGAGCCACGATGACGACCAAGGTTCTGATCGCTTTCTACTCGCGCAATGGTTCGACCGAAGCGCTCGTCAAGGCGTTCGCCGACGGTGTGACGGGCGCCGGCGGCGAGGCGCGGCTGCGCCGTGCTCCCGACATCGTCGCGCCGGCCGTCATGGCAGGTGTGCCAGGGTGGAAGGAGAATGCCGCGCGCATGGATGCGGCGTACGGCCCGCCGACTGCGGCCGACGCCGAATGGGCCGACGCGATCGTGTTCGGAACACCCACGCGCTTTGGCAATGTCTCCACGGAACTGAAGGCATACATCGATTCACTCGGTGGCCTGTGGTTCCAAGGCAAGCTCAATGGCAAGGCCGGCGCCGTGATCGTCTCCACGCAGTCGATGCATGGCGGCAACGAGGTCACCGCGCTCACGCTCTACGCGCCCATGGCGCATCTCGGCCTCATTATCGTGCCGGCCGGCTATGTCGATCCGGCCTCGTTCAAGGCCGGAACGCCATACGGCGCATCGACCGTCTCGGGCAGCAATCAGCCACCAAACGCCGACGAAATCACCGTCGCCAAGATGCACGGCGCTCGCGTCACCAAGATGGCGGCCGCCATCCGCGCCTGAGCTCGCGCGAGCCTCGTCGCCGCCACGCACGTGGCGATGAGGCTCGCAGGGCGATCCACATGCTCATGTTCCGGACGTGTTCTCTTTCGCCAGGAGACGGGTCGGACTAGTGTCCGCCGCCCTTAACGAAAACGCGCGACAGCGCCGAAGGCGAAGAGTCCGATGTCGATCAAGTCAGGAGACCCGATTCCGTTTCCGGTGCGACGCAAGCCGGTCTCGGAGATCGCGCCACGGCTGCGCGGCCGTCCACGCAGCCTGGCATCGGCACCCGGATTGCCGACGCCGGCACAGCTCGACTGGCTTGTGCGCGGCATGGATCAGCCCGGCGGCAAGCTGCCGCTGTTCTATGACGACGGCCGGCGCGTGGATCCGCGCACAATGCGTTCCTGCCTCGAGCAAGGCTGGTGCGAGCCGTGGTTCAACAATCCGCTGAAGCCCGACTGGCTCGTCTGCAAACTGACCTTGGCGGGCCGCGCCGTGACGAGCGCCGACGACGCGTGAGCGCGCCCGCAGCTCATGGCGGCGTGCCATTGCGCGCCGTTCTGACCTGCTTTCTCCCCTTCGCTGCCGGCTATCTGCTGTCCTACGTGTTTCGCACGGTCAACGCAGTCGTCGGCCCGCGTCTTGCTGGTGAGTTGGAAATCGATGTCGCCGCACTCGGCGTTCTGACGAGCGCGTATTTCGCCGGCTTCGTGCTTCTGCAGATTCCCGCAGGCGTGCTGCTCGACCGCTATGGCCCGCGCCGCGTCCAGGCGGTGCTGCTGATTTTCGCTGCAGCCGGCGCGGTGGCGTTCGCAGCCAGCACGACGCTGATGAGCCTCGCGTTGTCGCGAGGATTGATCGGCGTCGGCGTCGCGACCTGCCTGATGTCCGGGTTCAAGGCCAATACCTTGTTCTGGCCGGCCGAGCGGCTCGGCTTCGCCAATGGCGTGCTGATGGCCTTCGCCGGACTCGGCGGCGCTCTCGGCACGTTGCCCGTGACCTGGCTCGCCGATGCCGTCGGCTGGCGTGGCGTGTTCTGGTGCCTGGCGGCATGCACATTGACGCTATCTGCGATCGTCTGGCTCGTCGTCCCGGATCGACGCCAGCCGGGTGCGCTCGATCTCGCCGAGGCGCTCGACGGCGTGCGTCGCATCTTCACGACGCGAGCGTTCTGGTACGTCGTGCCGCTCTCCGCGGTCACCCAGTCGGTGTTTCAGGCCTATCACACGCTGTGGACGGCGCCGTGGCTGATCGACGTGGCAGGCTTCGCGGCGCAGGACGTGCCCAGCGCAATGCTGATCGTGGTGCTCGGGATCATCCCGGGCTACCTGATCAGCGGCTATGTCACGGACATGCTCGGCCGGCGCGGCGTCGACAAGGGAAAGCTCTTCGCCGCCTACACCGCAGCTTTCATCATGGTGCAAGGCGTGCTCGTTTCGGGGCCAAGCCATGGCGCCGTCGCGCTCTGGGTTGGGTACGTCGTGCTCGGGACCGGCAGCGTCATCGCCTATGTGATCCTCACGCCGATGTTCCCCAGGGAACTCAGCGGGCGCCTCAACACGGCGATCAACCTCGTCGTATTCACCGTCGCCTTCGTCATTCAGGCTTCAATTGGCCATGCGCTGCTGTGGTCGCAACAGGTCCTCGGTACCAGCCGCGCCGACGCGCATGGCGTCGTCCTCGGCAGCCTGGTCGGATTGCAGATCGCGATGTGGCTCTGGTACGTCGCGCGGGCGCACATGCCCCGACACGGTGCGACATGAGCGGTGGAATCGTCACGCGCCTTGCCGTCTGCTTCCTCCCGTTCGCGGCGGGCTACATGATGAGCTACCTGCTGCGCGGCACCAACGCGGTGATCGCCCCGCAGCTCGCGGTCGAGTTCGGCCTCGCGCCCGCCGATCTCGGCATCCTCACATCGGTCTATTTCGCAGCCTTCGCGGCTGCACAGATTCCACTCGGCGTCCTGCTGGATCGCTACGGACCGCGACGCGTGAATGCCTCCTTGTTTGTGATCGCCGCCGCCGGAGCGCTGCTCTTTGCACATGCGCAGTCGACAACGATCTTGGCGATCGGTCGTGGCCTGATCGGACTCGGTGTCTGTGGCGGCCTCATGTCTGGCTTCAAGGCAAACACGCTCTACTGGCCACCTGAAAGACTTGTGCGGATGAACGGCATATTGCTCGCCGCGGGCGGCGTGGGCGCGGCACTCTCGACCTTGCCGTTGCAATGGATTCTCGGGTTCATCGAGTGGCGCAATGCGATGACCGCGCTCGCCGGCGCGAGCT
>JANNTF010000140.1:0-2491 GCA_031403455.1 Alphaproteobacteria bacterium
CGGGGTGCGTCTTCCAGACACGCTGCCAGCATGCGACGGAGATCTGCCGCCACACGCCCCCGCCGCTCCTGGAAATCGCACCGGGCCATCACGTGGCCTGCGCGCGCGTCGCCGAGATCCCCGCGCTGCGATCGGTAGGAGACGCCTGAATGCGAGCTGGTTCACTGACGACCGCGATGCGCGAGCTGACCGCGGGACTCACCACGACCTTCGTGGCAATCCCGCTCGGCCTCGCGATCGGCACCTTGGCCTTCGCGCCGCTGGGCGCCGAATACGCGAGCGACGGCGCGCGCGCCGGACTGATCGCGGGCGGCATCGGTGGCCTCGCGATCGCGCTCACTCAGACGCGCTCCTTCGTCGTCACGTCCGCCAGTTCCGCAACCGGATTGATGATCGCCGCCTTCGTCGCGACGATGATCGAGACGGCGGGGATCCCGGTGGGCATGCTGCTCGACATCATCCCGATCGTCGTCGTGCTGGCCGGATTGCTGACGCTGCTGCTCGGTATGCTGGGACTGGGTCGCTTCGTGGCGTTCACGCCCCAGCCGATCTTCGCCGGCTTCGTCAGCGGCATCGGTCTGCTCATCCTGACCAGTCAGCTGCCGAAGCTGCTGGGCATGGGCAGATGGGCGCAAGCCTCGATCTGGGTCGGCCAGCTCGGCGCCGGGACTCTCGGACGCTGCGGGTTCGGCCTCGCCTTGGTCGCGCTGATGATGCTGCTGGCGCGCCGTCGGCCGCAGTTGCCCAGCATCGCCGTCGGATTCCTCGTCGGCGTCGCGATGTATCATGCGTTGGGAGCGATCTTCCCAGGCATCGAGCTCGGCGCGACGATCGGCGCCATGCCGGCGATGACGGCGCATACCGCACGTGACCTGTTCCGCGCGTTCGACGAGGATGCATGGTCCCTGGTCGCGCAGCATTGGCGCCTGATCCTGACCGCGGTGGTCCCGCTCGCCCTGGTGATCGCGCTCTAATCGATGATGGCGCGGCGCCTCGCCGAGAGTCTCGTCGACATGCCGCGCGCCGCGCGCCGCAATCTCGCTGCGACCGGACTGGGATCGATCGCCGCCGGTCTCTTCGGCGGCGTTCCGATCTCCGGGTCGCCAGCACAGGTGACCGCGAATTTCCGCGCCGGCGGTCGCGACCGCCTCTCCGTGCTGGCGGTCGCCGTCTGTACGCTCTTGCTCCTGCTCTTCGCGCCAGGCTTCACCGGCCTCGTGCCCGCCATCGTTCCGCAGGCCGTGCTGATCGTCGTGGCTTTCCGTCTCATGGACACCGGATTCGTCACGCGCATCCGGCACGATCGCAACGCAGGCGATCCTGAAACGCGCAAACGCGCCCTCTTCGACCTCGTGACCTTCCTGGCCGTGATGATCCCGACCGCGACCGGCGAGTTGATCTGGGGCGTCGCTTTCGGCATCGCGATCTCGATCGCGATCTTCCTGATGCGCATGGGTCGCCCGGTCGTGCGCAACCGAGCCTTCGGCGATGTGCGGCGGTCGAAGCGGATCCGGGCGACGCGCGAGGCGCAGCAGCTCGAGCGCTACTGGCACGAGACCCTGGTGCTCGAGCTCCAGGGCGTCCTGTTCTTCGGCAATGCCGACGATCTGTCGCAGGTGATCGCGCAATACGCGGGACGCTGCCGGCGAATCATCCTCGACATGCGACGCGTCAACGACATCGACTCGACCGGCGCCAGCATCCTGCGCCAGGCGATCGAGCGCGCGCGCCGCAGCTCCTGCGAAATCGTCCTGAGCCAGGTCGGCGCGGCGCTCAGCCCGCTGCGCGCGACCCCCGAGCCCTGCAGAATCTTCCCCGACCTGGATGCCGCGCTGGAATGGTCGGAGAACGCGCTGCTCCGCGCGCATCAGCCGGCCGGCGCCGAGAGCGATGCGCTGTCGATCGAAGCCCTCGACATCTGCAAGGGGCTTGCACCCGAGGATATCGCGCGGCTCAGCGCGCATCTGCGACATGCGCGCTACGAGGCCGGCGCCGTGCTGTGCCGTGCCGGAGAACCCGCCGACCGGATGTGGATCCTGGCCAAGGGCTGCGTCAGCGTCCGCGCCGACGAGACCGCGAGCCGGCGGCTCAACGCGATCGCACACGGCACCACGGTCGGCGAGATGGCGCTGATCGAAGGCGGCACCCGCTCGGCGACGGTGATCGCCGACGAGGAGGTCGAGGCCTATCTGCTGACGAAGGAGAGCTTCGAGCAGCTGCTCGGCGCGCATCCCAAGCTCGCCAACCGCATCCTGCACAATCTCGCCCGCGAACTCGTGCGCCGCCTGCGCCGGGCCAGTGCCGAAATCGCGCGCGCGGAGTGAGCGGGGTGCAGCCGTCTTGTCGCACCACCCCGCGCGCTTCGCGCGCTGCCCCTCCTCAAAATGAGGAGGGGCGACGAGGAATTCTTTGCCGTCCCTCCTCATCTTGAGGAGGGACAGGCCGCGAAGCGGCCAGGGCGGTGAGGCGCGGCGGAGGGTTTATGAACATG
>JANNTF010000141.1:0-9973 GCA_031403455.1 Alphaproteobacteria bacterium
GTGCTGGAGGAGTATCACAAGCGCTTCCGCTACATCCTGGTCGATGAGTACCAGGACACCAATGTGGCGCAGTATCTCTGGCTGCGACTGCTGGCGCAGGGCCACCAGAACCTCTGCTGCGTCGGCGACGATGATCAGAGCGTCTATGGCTGGCGCGGCGCCGAAGTGGAGAACATCCTGCGCTTCGAGAAGGAATTCGCCGACGCGACGGTGATCCGGCTCGAGCAGAATTACCGCTCCACAGGCCACATCCTGGCTTGCGCCTCCGCGCTGATCGCGCACAACAAGGGGCGCTTGGGCAAGACGCTCTGGACCGCGGCGCAGCAGGGCACGCCGGTTCAGGTGCGCGGGCTGTGGGACGGCCCGGAAGAGGCCCGGTGGATCGGCGAGGAAATCGAGGCCCTGCAGCGTTCGGGGCAGTCGCTGGGCGAGATTGCCGTGCTCGTCCGGGCCGGATTTCAGACTCGCGAGTTCGAGGAGCGTTTCATCGTGCTCGGGCTCCCCTATCGCGTTGTCGGCGGCCCGCGATTCTACGAGCGCGCGGAGATTCGCGATGCGCTCGCCTATGTGCGCCTGGTCGTGCAGCCTGCCGATGATCTCGCTTTCGAGCGTATCGTCAACGTGCCGCGGCGCGGCGTCGGCGATAAGGCGATGCAGTCGCTGCATCGATTCGCGCGGGCCAGCGGCGTCCCGCTCACACAAGCGGCCGCGCAACTCGTCGAGACGGACGAGATCCGGGGGCCGGCGCGCAGCGGGCTCAAGCGCTTCCTCGACGACCTCGTGCGCTGGCGCAGCCTGCTGGACACGAAGCATCATGCCCAGGTGGTGGAGACGATTCTCGACGAGTCCGGCTACACCGGCATGTGGCAGGCGGATCGCTCCGCCGATGCGCCGGGGCGGTTGGAGAATCTCAAGGAACTCGTCAAGGCGATCGGAGGATTCGACAGCCTGCCGGGGTTTCTCGAGCATGTCAGTCTGGTGATGGAGAATGCCGAAGGCGCGCCCGGCGACATGATCAATCTGATGACGCTGCATAGCGCCAAGGGCCTGGAGTTCGACGTCGTCTTCCTGCCGGGTTGGGAGGAGGGATTGCTCCCCCATCCACGGGCGTTGGACGAGAAAGGCGAGGAGGCGCTGGAAGAGGAGCGGCGGCTCGCGCATGTCGGGTTGACGCGCGCCAAACAGCGCGCCTTCGTCTCCTTCGCCGCCAACCGCCGCATTCATAACCTCTGGCAATCGACCATCCCGTCGCGCTTCGTGGGCGAGTTGCCGGAAGATCATGTCGAGCGCATCAGCGCTCCCGGTCTCTGGGGCCGTGCAGGCGTGTCCAACGAATATGATCAGACCTACGAGTGGCGTGCGCCGGCATCGATTGTCACGCGACGCACGGCGCCGATGATCGATGGCAAGGCCGAGCTGGTCCCGCACCGCGCCTCCTCGACCACCGCCTTCACGATCGGGGACCGTGTCTTCCACGAGAAATTCGGCTACGGCGCGGTCCGATCCGTCGAGGCCGGCAAGCTCGATGTCGAGTTCTCGACCGGGCGCAAGAAAGTGATGGATAGCTTTGTCCGACGTGGATGACGCGATGCGCCGGCCTTGGCGCATGCGCATGGTGATCGAGCCCATGGCGGAGCCGCCGCTGGGACAGGCGATCGAGGCGATCGCCCAGTCGATCTCGTCATTCGAAATCAATCCGGGTGGTCCGTGGCAGGTGGATGCGATATTCGCGGCGGATGTGCCGCGCGCGGAGATCCAGGCGCGGTTGGCATTGGCCGCGGCCAGCGTCGGTCGAGCGCCGCCCGCGATCGTCATCGACGAGATTCCCGACATCGACTGGGTCGCCGAGAACCGGCGTAGTTTTCCGCCGCTGCAGATCGGTCGGTTCTATGTCTTCGGCAGCCATGTGAGTGCGCCGCCGCCGCCTGGCGCGATGCCGATCGCGCTCGATGCGGGCATCGCGTTCGGGTCGGGTGAACATGCGACGACGCGCGGTTGTTTGCTGGCGATCGAAGCGGCGGCCAAGCGTGGATCGATGGGGCTCGCCCTTGATCTCGGCTGTGGATCGGCGATCCTGGCGATCGCGCTTGCGCGCGTCGGTGCGCGGCGCATCCTCGCCGCGGACATCGATGCGGATTCGGTGCGTGTCGCGGCGGAGAATCTGCGTCTGAATCGGGTCGCGGGGCGCGTGCGGGTCTGCGTGTCGGATGGGTTCGCGTCGCTGCCGCGTCAGCGTGGCTTCGATTTCGCCGTGGCAAATATTCTCGCGGGTCCGCTCGTGCGATTGTCCCGGTCTCTCGCCCGCGCGGTCGCGCCTGGCGGCACGCTGGTGCTCTCGGGGTTGCTCGCGGAGCAGGAGTCCGAGGTGAAGGCCGCCTATTGCGCGCAGCGTCTGGCGTTCGCTGGACGGCGTGCGATCTCCGGCTGGCACACCTTGAGTTTTCGACGCCAGCAGAGTTAGCGGGCATTGCGCAGATCCGTTACCGGCCCTTAACGCGCGCCGCTTAGTCTGCACTCATGAGATCGATGACGTCGCCAAGGGATGCCAAGTCACGCGATGCCGCGGAACGTCGGCTGCGGTTGCGCGCCGACATGGCCGGCGAGCTGCGGTTGAATGTCCGCGGCGAGATCCTGCTGGTTCATGGGTGCGCATTGATGGATCGGGTCTCGCAACTCGTCGTCGATCCCCGTCCGGCACGCCGCGATGGCGACGGCAGAGAGCGGCTCGGCCTCAAAGCCGTCCTCGACGACGGCCGCAATCTATGGGCTGGCGAAGCATGCGGCTTGATGGCCAGCGCGATCGCGATTGCGCGCCAGCTCTGCGCGGTGCGCGTGAACGCCGATGGCAGCCTAGTCGTGCGCCATGTGCCGATCGACTCGACCATGGCCGGCAACGCGCACGCCGCACGCGCGGTGCCCGGAATCTTGAACGACGTGCAACGGCACTTCGAAGGTTTGGCCACGTTCGTGACTCTGACCAGCCAACCCGGCAATCCGGAACCGGATGTTCCGATGCTCTCGGAGCTGCGGCGATTGATCAGGGCCGCTGGAGCCGCCGCCGCCTGAACGTGGCGGATCGCCGACAAAAAGAACGCGGCGGCTCCGGGGGGCGGAGCCGCCGCTACGCGCGCTACGACTGAAGCTCGGAGGGGGAGGGAGGCTTCAAGCCGCGACTTTGCGCGCGTTTTCATTACCGGCGACGGTCGATGTCGCGTCGAGTGCTGTCTTGGACCCCTCGGGGATCCACAGCCCAGCCGCGACCCGCGGGATATCGGCCCGGTTGATGCCGATATCGTCCAGCGTCCGGTTGTCGAGCGTATTCAACTCGGCCACCCCGGCGCGATAGCGCCGATGCTCCGAAATCGCGTCCTTGATGCGGCCGAACAAGGCGGCCAGGCCGCGGAATGTATTGCGCATGGCTTCCGTACGCGCCTGCGCGATCCTGCGGTTGAGTTCGGTGTGATCGATCCAGATCTCGCGCGGCAGATTGGTCGTCGCGCGCACATGGGCGACACGGAGCAGTTCGGATTCATTGAGGCTGTACATCGGAGTCTCCTTAATCGGCGCCGCGCCTGAATGGCTGTCGCCTGTCTTCGTGAGACGGAAGATAGGGCGGCTTCGCGTATGCAGCATAGTCCATGTGGCGTCGCAGCATTGCGCCGATTGCATGGTATTAACCTGGGGAGGGCACGGTTGCGGCACAGAGCTGCCACGTTCATTGCGGGCACGCCAAGGCTTGCCTAGGGTCTGGCCCTCGTTGTCGTGAACTCGTCGAGGGAGAACCCATGTCGCCATCCCCTGCGCAAGCCTGCCGGTCGAGCTATCAAGGCGATTCAGCTCTGGAAGGGCTACTTCGCAAGGCGCAGGCGCGGCTCGACGTTGCCGGGGTCCGGCGTCTGGTGGCCGGGGTGTTGGCGGCGCCTGCCGGCGAGCAGGCCGATATCTGGCATCGGCTTGTCGCCTCGATACGCACGCCGGCCCTGACCGCCCAGCTCGACGCCCTCAAGGCCGAGATCGCCTCGGCCCAGCGTCCAGCGCATGGCTTGGATGAATGGTCAGCTGACCGGGTGGTCGGATTGCGGGGGGAACTGTCCCGGCTGGGCCTGGCCGGATTCCTTTGCCCGCGAGGTGATGAACATCAGGGCGAGTACGTCGCGCCGCGCGCCGAGCGGCTGCGTTGGCTCACCGGCTTCACCGGGTCGGCCGGGCTTGCCGTCGTGCTCGCGGCCAAAGCGGCCATCTTCGTCGACGGGCGATATACGCTGCAGGTTCGTACCCAGGTCGATGGCCGCGTCTTCGAATATCGCCATCTGGTCGACGATCCGCCGGGCGAGTGGCTGGCCGCGAACGCGCCACGCAATGCACGGATCGGATTCGATGCCCGGCTCCACACACCAGACGGTCTCGCGCGGTTGCGCGCGGCTGCCGAGCGCGGGAGCATCGAGCTCGTCGCCTTGGAGGCCGATCCGATCGACGCGGTGTGGGCCGATCAGCCGCCCGCGCCGATCTCCCCCATCGTCGTTCATGCCGAGAGATTCTCCGGGCGTTCGGGCGCCGCCAAGCGCGATGAGCTTGCCGAGCAGTTGAAGCGCGACGGCGTGGCGGCGGCCGTCATTTCCGATCCGGCGTCGATCGCCTGGCTGCTGAATCTGCGCGGCGGTGACGTGCCGCATACCCCGCTGCCGTTGTCGTTCGCGATGCTGAACGCCGATGGCGCCGTGGACTGGTTTGTCGAGCCGATGAAGCTCGACGACGAGGTGCCGGGTCACCTGGGCAACCAGGTCAGGCTGGCCGCGCCCGATGCATTCGGTGCGGCCCTCGACGGGCTTGGCGCTGCGAAGGCATCGGTGCTCCTCGACGGGGCGACCGGGTCGGTGTGGATCCATGATCGGCTGACCAAGGCCGGCGCCCGCGTGGTGCGCGGTCAGGATCCCTGCGCGCTGCCAAAGGCGCGCAAGAACGCAGCCGAGCTTGCGGGATCGCGCGCGGCGCATCTGCGTGACGGCGCCGCGCTGGCGCGGTTCTTCGCGTGGGTCGCGGCCGAAATCCCGAAGGGGGAGCTGGACGAGCTCGTGCTCTCCGATCGTCTGCTAACGTCGCGTCGCCAGGGCGAGCATTTCAGGGACACGAGCTTCGACACGATCTCCGGCGCCGGCGCCAACGGGGCGATCGTGCACTACCGATCGTCGCCCTCGACCAATCGAAGGGTCGCCGCAGGCGAACTCTATCTCGTGGATTCAGGCGCGCAGTATCTCGACGGTACAACCGATGTGACCCGCACGATCGCCATCGGGCAACCCGACGCCGAGCAGCGCGATCGCTTCACACGCGTGTTGAAGGGGCATATCGCGATCGCGACCGCGCGATTTCCCAAGGGTACGACGGGTTCACAGCTCGACCCGTTCGCGCGGCGCGCCTTGTGGGATGCGGGGCTCGATTTCGATCACGGCACCGGGCACGGAGTGGGGAGCTATCTCTCCGTTCACGAAGGCCCGCATCGGATCTCAAAACTGCCCAATGCGGTAGCGTTGGAGCCGGGAATGATCGTGTCCAACGAGCCCGGCTACTACAAGACAGGCGCCTATGGGATCCGTATCGAGAATCTCGTCGCGGTGCGTGAACTGGATCTGCCGGGCGCAGAACGCGCGATGCTAGGGTTCGAGACTCTGACCTTGTGTCCGATCGATCTATCGCTGATCGAGCTATCGCTGTTGAATCCGGGCGAAATCGCCTGGCTCGACGCATATCACGCGCACGTGCTCAAGATGCTGCGTCCGCTCGTGGACGCCGCCACCGGCGCGTGGCTGGATCGCGCGACGCGCCCCCTGCTCGCCGCGTGACCGTGACCGGAATGGCCGCGCAGTCAGGGCGGCGCGCGATCGACCGCCGCTTGTCGCAGCGCCAGCACGCTGGCCGGCGTGATCTCGCTCGATGGCTTCGCCTCGCCGCGCGTTGACTTGAATGCGGCGAGTGCGCGCGCGCTGCGTGCGCCGAGGCGTCCATCTGCGGCGCCGGCGTCGAATCCATTGGCGACCAATTCGGCCTGGACGAAGCGGATCAGCGCGGGATCCGGCGACGCGTCACCTGTCACCGGGCGCCATCCCGACAATTCGGCGTCGATCTCCTGGCGCTCATCGAGAGGCAGGAGCTTGGCCATCTCCGTGCGCTCACGCTCGGCCTGTTTGACGCCGAGACGCAACGCTGCGCCAAACCATCGGTAGGAAGCGGCTTCGTCGACATCGCGGCCCGCCCCGTCGCGATTGCGCCGCCCGAGGACCATCGCGGCCTCGCGATGCCCCTGTCGCGCGGCGCGTTCATACCAGACATCGGCCCAACTCGGCTCGCGGCGCACGCCTTTGCCGGTCGCATAGGCCTCGGCCAGCGCAAATTGAGCGCGCGGATTGCCTTGAGCCGCCGCCCGCGTGAGCCAGAGCAGGGCGATTGGCGGGTCACGTTCCTGAGCGCTGCGCAATGCGTCATCCGTGGCGAGGGCCAACTGCGCATCGGCGTCGCCCAGACGTGCGGCCTCTTCCAGCGCGCGTGTCGCCGCCGCAAGGTCCGGGCTGGGTTTACGCTTGAGGAACGCGAGCCCCCGACGCGTGAGCGTGGCGGCGCGGTCCCGGTCGCGGGACTGGGGGCGTTGCGGCGTGCTCAATTCGAGGGCGCGTCGCGCATCGTCGACGTCGACGGCCGGGGGCGGCGGCGGGACCTCGTCGCGTGCATCGAAGAGCTCGGCGCATCCAGCCAAGAGAAAGACGACGAGCAGGAGATTCGTGAGCCGACGCATGGGAGTGAACAGACTGACCAGGAATGGCACGTGACGCGTGGCGCGCCGCCACGTGCACGAGGAGACGGGAACAATGATCGGGGGGGTGAAGAATTAAATCAACCTGAGATTGCTTGTCCTCGAGAGCGTCGCTGGCTCACGTGGTTAACAGGCCGAGCCATTCCTCCTCGGTCAACACATTCACGCCCAGCGCACGCGCCTTGGCCGCCTTGGAGCCGGCATCCGCGCCGACAACCACGAAGTCGGAGTGCTTCGAGACCGAGCCAGCGACCTTGGCACCGAGACTTTCTGCGCGTGCCTTCGCCTCCTGGCGCGTCATCGTCTTGAGGGTTCCTGTGAAGACCACGGTCTTTCCCGCCACCGCGGCGTTGGACGCCAGAGGCCGTTCAACGGGTTGAATGTCGAGGGCACGCGCGAGATCGGCGATCGTGTCCCGGTTGTGCGTCTCCGCGAAGAATTCGCGCAGATCCGCGGCGGCCGAGGGTCCGATCTGATTGATGCTCTCCAGCGTGCGCGCCGCCTCGCTCTCGCCGTCTGCCGCGGCCGCTTCCATCGCCGCACGCCAGGCGGCGAGAGTCTCGTAGTGGCGCGCGAGGAGCTTTGCCGTCGCTTCGCCAACCTGCCGGATTCCCAACGCGAAGATGAACCGATCGAGCGGGATCGTCCGGCGCGCGGCGATGGCGTCGAGCAGCCGCTCGACGGATTTCTCGCCCCAGCCTTCGCGTGACGCGATCGCCTCGGCATAGCCGGCCAAACGGAAGATGTCGCCAGGCGAGGCGATCAGGCCATCGGCGAAGAACGCATCGATATGCTTGTGGCCCAGCCCCTCGATGTCGAAAGCGCCGCGGCTGACGAAGTGCTTCAGCCGCTCCGTCGCCTGCGCCGGACACGTGAGGCCACCCGTACAGCGCCGCACCACTTCGCCGTCGCGCCGCACGGCAAGCGCATCGCAGGCCGGGCAGGTCTGCGGAAAAACGAACCGCTTGGCGTTGCGGGGACGCTCCTCGACCACAGGCCCGAGGATCTGCGGGATCACGTCGCCCGCGCGCTGCACGATCACCATGTCGCCGACGCGCACATCCTTGCGGGCGATCTCGTCTTCGTTGTGCAGCGTCGCGCGGCTGACGACCACGCCACCGACGGTGATCGGCTCGAGCTCTGCGACGGGTGTCAACGCGCCCGTGCGGCCAACCTGGATCGTGATGGCGTTGAGGCGCGTACGGGCCTGCTCGGCCGGAAATTTATGGGCGATCGCCCAGCGCGGACTGCGACTTACGAAGCCCAGGCGGTCTTGCCAATCCAGCCGATCCACCTTGTACACGACGCCATCGATGTCATAGGCGAGCTTGGGTCGCTGGGCCTGCATGGCCGCGTAATAGGCCAGCAATGCCTCCGCGCCCGAGCATTGCCGGGTGGCCGCATTGGTCGGCACGCCCCAGCGGTCGAGCCGTGCGAGGAACTCGCTATGCGTCGGCCAGTCGCGCGACGATACCTCGCCCCAGGCATAGCCGAAGAACCGCAACGGCCGGCTGGCGGTGATCGATGGATCGAGCTGACGCAAGGATCCCGCAGCCGCATTGCGTGGATTGGCGAAGACCGGTTCCTCCGCGCCGCGACGCTGGTCGTTCAGCGACGCGAAATCGGCACGCGCGATGTAGATCTCGCCGCGGATCTCCAGGATCTCGGGCCAATTGTTGCCGTTCAATCGCCGCGGAATCTCCGCGATCGTCCGAAGATTGGCGGTGACGTCCTCGCCCTCGTCGCCGTCGCCGCGCGTGGCGCCGCGTACGAAGCGTCCCGCCTCATAGCGCAAGGCGATCGACAGGCCGTCGATCTTCGGTTCGGCAGAGAAGGCGATCGCCTCGTCGGCGCTCAGCGCCAGGAAGCGGCGGATGCGTTCGATGAACTCCACGACATCCGCCTGCGCGAAGGCGTTGTCGAGCGACAGCATCGCCACGGCATGGCGCAGCTTGGCGAAGCCTGCGGCCGGCGCCGCGCCGACCCGGCGCGTCGGGCTGTCGGCGCGCACCAGAGTGGGGAAGCGTCGCTCGATCGCCTCATGACGCAGCCTCAGCGCATCGTACGCCGCGTCGGCGATCTCCGGCGCATCCTGCTGGTGATAGAGACGGTCATGGCGGGCGATCTCGCTTGCGAGGCGCGTCAGCTCCGCTTCGGCGTCGAAGATGTTGAGCGCGTCGACGGCGCGCGACACGGGCGCGGCGGGCGGCTTCCGGCTCACTCGCCGGTCTCCTTGCTCCGACGGCTCGGCTTGGGCTGCAACAGCTCCGCAGCTGCCGCGCGCGCTGCCGGCGTCACGGTGGCGCCGGCGAGCATGCGCGCGATCTCCTCGCGGCGTGCCTCGCCGTCGAGCTGTTCCACCGTGGTCACCGCCCGACCTTGAACGGTCTTCTTGGCGACCAGGAGATGCTGCGATCCGCGCGCGGCGACTTGCGGCGAGTGAGTCACCACGAGCACCTGCAGCGTGCGTCCGAGCCGCGCCAGCCGCTCACCGACGGCCGCCGCCGTCGCGCCGCCCACGCCGCTGTCGAGCTCGTCGAAGATGAGTGTCCGGCCATCGCTCGCCTGCGCGAGGACGGCTTTGAGCGCGAGCATGAATCGCGCGAGCTCGCCGCCCGAAGCGATCCGACCCAGCGGGCCCGGCTCGCTGCCTGGATTGGTGGCCACTTCGAACACCACGCGCTCGCATCCGCCAGCGCTCCACGACTCCTCCGC
This sequence comes from Alphaproteobacteria bacterium, assembly GCA_031403455.1. GTDB lineage: Bacteria > Pseudomonadota > Alphaproteobacteria > CACIAM-22H2 > CACIAM-22H2 > CAIOSQ01. The sequence goes on from JANNTF010000141.1 coordinate 9,521, forward strand.
CAAGGGCTCCAACCGCGTCCGGAACTTCGCCTTGTCCAGCTTGAGCGGCGGCAATTCCTTGGCCACGGCCTTGTCGAGCGTGGTTGCGGCGGCGGTCCTGTTGCGCGTCAACGCCGCGGCCTTGTCGACATAGACGACGCGCGCGGCGCGTGTGACACCAGAGAGCCGCTGCAGCTGCGCCTCGCCATCGTCGAGCGCGGCGAGCTGGGTCGCAAAACGCAGACGCAAGGCCGGGAGTTCATCGATCGTGACGCGGTGCTTGCGGGCGGCGGCCTTCAGCGCGAAGAGCCTCTCCTCGGTCTTCTCCAACGCCGCCGGATCGAGATCCAGGGCGCGTGCGAGCGCTTCGACCTCGGCGACCGCGTCCGCCGCCTCGACGGCGGCGCGGTCCAATGCCGCCAGCGCGGCGTCGAGACGCCCCGCCATCTGCGGCGCCAGGCGCTCGAGCTGGCG
>JANNTF010000142.1:0-2611 GCA_031403455.1 Alphaproteobacteria bacterium
CGCCGCCGATTGCGAGGGCTATGTCTGGGTCGGCCGTCGTCTGGAGCTCTCGGTGATGGCGCATGCCGCCCGCGCCACGCTGGTCACGGTCGAGCGGGTCGAGCAGCGCTGCTTCTTCGATCGCGAGGACCATGTCGCGAGCGTGCTGCCGTCGCTCTATGTCGACGCGATCGCGGTCGTCCCGCGCGGCGCCTGGCCGCTCGGCGTCGACGCGTGCTATCCGATCGATCCCGCGGCCTTGCAGCGCTATGCACAAGGCAAGCCGCTCGGCGATCCGCCATGACCGATGCGGCCCTCCTCATCGCGATGATCGCCGATCTGATCGGCGATGCTAGGCACGTGGCGACCGGCGCCCTGTCGCCGATTCCGACCGCGGCGGCGATGCTCGCGCGACGGCGGTCGGGCGGACGCATGCGCGTGACGGTGCTCGGCTCGCGGCGCAACAGCCGCTTCACCTCCGGCGCCAAGGAGCTGTTCGACTGCGCCGCGCAGGGCCGCATCGACGTCTTCTTCCTCTCCGGCGCGCAGGTCGACGGCGAGGCGAACATCAATCTGCTGAGCGTCGGCGACTACGCACGACCGAAGGCGCGCTTCGCCGGCTCCTTCGGCTCGCCCTACATCTACATGATCGTGCCGCGGGTGATCCTGTTCCGCCTCGATCACGATCGCCGCGCGCTGGTGCCGAAGGTCGATTTCATCAGCGCGCCGGGCTGGAGCCCGCCCGAGGTCCATCGCCCGGGCGGTCCGCAGGCGCTGATCACCAATCGCTGCCTGTTCGACTGGCGCAAGGACCTCAGACGCTTCGCGCTGCGCAGCGTCCATCCCGGCGAGACCGCGGCGAGCATCCGTGCCGCGACGGGGTTCGACTACGACGAACCGCCGAGCGTGCCCGGATCCCCGGTCCCGGACCCGGCGCTGCGTGCGGAGATCCGCGACATCGTCCACAGCGAGGTCGCGGAGGCCTATCCGCGCTTCGCCGAGGAATTCACGATCTGATCATCACAGCAGGTGCAGGAGCATGGCCGAGAGCGACTATTGGAAGGGCAAGCGCGTCATAGTCACCGCCGGCGCGGCGGGCATCGGGCTCGAGATCGCTCGGGCGTTCCATGACGCGGGGTGCCGCGCCTGGATCTGCGACGTGGTCGAATCGCGCCTCGCCGAAGCGGCGAATGCGTTGCCGGGCATCGGCGCGATGACGTGCGACGTGTCGGTGCCCGAACAGGTCGACGCGTTCGTCGCGCGCACCGTCGGCGCCCTCGGCGGCCTCGACTTCGTGATCAACAACGCCGGCATCGCCGGGCCGGCGGCGCCGATCGAGTCGATCTCGACCGAGGATTGGCGGCGTACGCTGACCGTGAATGTCGACGGCCAGTTCTTTGTCGCGCGCGCGACGGTGCCGCATCTCAAGGCGAACGGCGGCGGTGCCATGGTCTGCATGGCGTCGGTCGCCGGCAAATACGCCTTCGCGCTGCGCACACCCTATGCGGCGTCCAAGGCGGCGGTGATCTCGCTCGCGCGCAGCCTCTCGGTCGAACTCGGTCCGCACAAGATCCGCGTCAACGCGATCGCGCCTGGCGTGGTGAGCGGCGAGCGCATCGAGCGCGTCTTCACCGATCGCGCCAAGACCAAGGGCATCAGCTACAAGGAGATGGAGGCGATCGCGCTGCGTGCGGTCTCGCTCAAGACCATGGTCGACCCCAAGGAGATCGCGGCCCTGGTCATGTATCTCTGCGCGCCGACCGGCCGCGCCATCACGGGCCAGGTCATGAGCATCTGCGGCGGTCTCGAGTACACGGAGTAGGTTCCATGGCGAAGTCCCAGAAAATCATCATCACCTGCGCCGTCACCGGCGCGACCCACACGCCGACGATGTCGCCGCATCTGCCGGTGACGCCGTCGCAGATCATCGAGCAGGCGGCGGGCGCGGCGGAGGCGGGGGCGGCGATCCTGCACCTGCATGCGCGCGACGCGCAGACCAATCGCCCGACCGGCGACGTCGACACCTGGTTCCAAATCCTGCGCGGCCTCAAGCAGCGCACCGGCGCCGTGCTCAACATGACGACCGGCGGCAGCACCTTCATGTCGATCGAGGATCGGCTCAAGGCGCCGCTCGAGGCGCAACCGGAACTGTGCTCGTGCAACATGGGCTCGATGAATTTCGGCACCTACACGATGATCCCGAAATACAAGGGCAAGTGGAAGCACGACTGGGAGGAGGAGTATCTCGAGGCCAGTCGCGGCGCGATCTTCCGCAACACTTTCGCCGACATCGAGGCGACGCTGGGCAAGCTCGGCGCCGTCGGCACGCGCTTCGAGTTCGAGTGCTACGACGTCGGCCATCTCTACAACCTCGCGCACATGGTCGATCGCGGCCTGGTCAAGCTGCCGATGTTCGTGCAGCTGATCTTTGGCACGCTCGGCGGCATCGGCGCCGATGCCGAGAACCTCACCTTCATGAAGCGCACGGCGGACAAGCTGTTCGGCGACAACTACCGCTGGTCGGTCCTCGCCGGCGGCCGCCACCAGATCAACATGGGCACGATGGCGGCGACGATGGGCGGCAACGTGCGCGTCGGCATGGAGGACAGCCTCTACGCCGGCAAGGGCAAGC
>JANNTF010000143.1:0-6326 GCA_031403455.1 Alphaproteobacteria bacterium
CATGATCACGGCGTCGCCGGGCGAGAGGCGCCCCTTCCACTTCGCCTGCACGGCGCTCATCGCTTCTGGGATCGCGCCGAGATGCTGCGCGATCGTCTTGGCCTGCGCGACCATCTCGCCCTTGGCGTCGCAGATCGCGGCGGAGTAATCCATCACGTCCTTGACGATCTCCGAACGCGCGGTGCGGATTACCGTGTAGGCGACCTCGTCGACGATCGCGTCCATCGCGTTCTTGACCACCGCGAAGGTGATCGGATCGCCGGGCGGCGTTGCGGCATCAGGCATGCTCGTCTCCCAACTCGATCGCAAGACAGCCGGCGCCGATGCTGCGCGCGACGCAGCCCGGCGGCACGACGATGGTCGTGTCGTAGCTCTCGATGATCGCCGGCCCGGCGACCGGTCCCTGATCGACGCTGGCACGCGACAGCAGGCGGGCCGCGATCGGCGCCTCGCCGCGTGCAAAGGATACCATTCGCTCGCCGCTGGCGCCGGCCATCGCACGCGCATCGAGCACGACATTGGTGAAGTCGATACGGCTCGCCGCCGTACCGATCGCGGAGAGGCGCAGATTGACGAACTCGACGGCCTCGCCCGTCGCGGCATAGCCGAAGGTATCGCGATAGAGCCGCTCGAACTGGGCATGCAGCTGTGCCGCGTCGAAGGGCGCGTCGGGCAATGGCACGGTGAGCGGCGAGGATTGCCCGGCGTAGCGCAGATCCGCCGCGAAGCGCAGCCGAATGGTCGAAGCGGCGTAACCCTCTCCCGCCAGGGCAGCGTGACCATCCACGGCCATCGCTTCCCGCGTGGCGCGGATCGTCGCTTCCGGGACTTGGACGAGCGGCAGCAGGAGCGGGCGAACGAATTCATGCGCGGCCTCGGCCGCGAGCATGCCCGCGGCGGAGAACACGCCGGAGACCGGCGAGATGATCACGCGCCGGATGTCGAGCATGCGCGCGACGTCGACGGCATGCAGCGGCCCGCCGCCGCCGAACGCCATCAGCGCGAGGTCGCGCGGATCCTTGCCGCGCTCCACCGTGACCGCACGGATGGCCCGCGCCATGTTGACATTCGCGACCTGGCGGATGCCATGCGCGGCATCCTCGAGCGAGAGGCCCAGTGGCCGCGCGACATGCGCGTCGACGGCGCGACGCGACAGTTCCGCATCGACGCGCAGCGAGCCGCCGGCGAGCGACTGCGGATTGAGAAAGCCGAGCACCATGTTGGCGTCGGTCACCGTCGGGCGCTCGGTGCCGCGGCCATAGCAGGCCGGACCGGGATCGCCGCCCGCGCTCTCGGGGCCGACGACCAGCAGGCCGCCCGCATCGATATGCGCGATCGATCCACCGCCCGAGCCGACCTCGGCGATGTCGATCGCCGGGACCTTGAGCATGTAGCCGGCGCCCTTCACGAAGCGCGACGGCGTGCTGATCCCATCGCGAAACTCGTACTCGGTGACGAGCGAGGGTTGCCCATTCTCGATGATCGCGGCCTTCGCGGTCGTGCCGCCCATGTCGAAGACGATGACGTCGGATACGCCGATGCTGGGCCCGAGCTTCGCCGCGCCCGCCACGCCGCCGGCGGGACCCGAGCCCACCGCGAAGACGGGCCGCTCGCGCGCCGTGGCGAGTCCGATCATGCCGCCATTGGACGCCATCACCTGCACGGGTGCGTCGAGCCCGATCGCCGCGAGACGCTCCTGCAATCGCGAGAGATAACCGCGCATCGCCGGCAGGATGTAGGCGTTCACGACGGCGGTGCTCGTGCGCTCGTATTCCTGAATCTCGGACAGCACCTCGCAAGATGCCGTGACGAGCAGCGCCGGCGCGGATTCGCGCAGCAGAGCGGCCGCGCGGCGCTCATGCGCCGGATTGACGTAGCTGTTGAGAAAGCAGATCGCGACCGCCTCGACGCCTTCGGCCTGGAAGAACGCAGCGGCCGCGCGTACGGAGTCCTCGTCCAGCGCCGTCACCACGCTGCCATCCGCGGCCATGCGCTCGATCGCCTCGCGCCGCCAGCGCCGCGGCACCAGGGGATCGGGCTTGCGCCAGGTCAGGTCGAACATGCCCGGCGTACGGATGCGGCCGATCTCGAGCACGTCGCGAAAGCCGCGCGTCGTGATCAGTCCGGTACGCGCGCCGATCTTCTGCAGGATCGTGTTGGAGCCGACGGTCGTGCCATGCACGATCTCGGTGATCGACGCCGGCGCCAGGCCGGACTCCGACAGCACGGCGCGCACGCCGGCGACAACGCCCTCGCCGGGATCGCGCGGCGTGGTCGTCGTCTTGTTGACGAACAGTCTTCCGCCCGGCAAGGCGAGGACGACATCGGTGAACGTACCGCCGACATCGACGCCGATCCGAGCCGCCATGGACGTGCCGCTCCTCGTCATTCCCCACCCGCGCTGGAGGCTTGCCCCGCTTATTGACCGCCTGGTCAATAGAAGGAACTATGCGCCGACCATGCCGACCCGTCAACGCCGCGTCCGCGGTACGCGCGATTCAGTCACGGCCCAGATCGCCATTCTCGACGCGGCTATTCGCGCGTTCACCGCGAAGGGTCTCGCCGGCGCGCGGATGGATGCGATCGCACGCGATGCCGGCGTGGCCAAGGGACTCGTCTTCCATCACTACGGCTCGAAGCAGGCGCTGTGGGCGGCGGCGCTGGAGCGGATCTACGCCATGCTGCGCGCGGGGCAGGACGATGCTGCGATCGAAGCGCTCGGCCCCGTCGAGGGGATGCGCCAGCTCGCGCGCAACACGTTTCGCCTGTTTCGCGATCATCCGGAGATCGTCGCGCTGATGAACGAGGAGAATTTGCACCGCGCGCGCCACCTCCGTGCGTCGCCCGCGATCCGTGCGCTCTACAATCCGCTGTTCGCGACGATCGGGAGATTGCTCGCCGCCGGCCATGCGCGGCGCCTGTTCCGCAGCGGCGTCGATGTCACCGCGCTGTACATCGCGCTCTCCGGGCTCGGCTATTTCTACTGCGCCAATCGCTGGACGCTGTCATCGGCCTTCGCCGGCGATCTCTTCCGTGCCGATCGGATCGACATCTACGAATCGCTGATCGCCGACATGGTCGTCGCCTATCTGCGGCAGGACGCCGATTCGGGCGCGCCGGCGCGCGCCAGGCCCGTGCGATCGCGCGGCAAGCGCGCCAGGAAGTAGCGGCCGCCACCCACGAAGTCTCCGGCAAGCCGGATATTTCCTGGCTCGCGGCGGTGCCACACCGGAGTTGGCATCATCATTGCTCGGGAGACGTTGATCTGATCCGTATGCCAAGGAGCACCACGATGATGATGCACGCCCGCGCATTGTTTCTGGGCACGACGCTTATCGTTTCGGCAGGTGCGGTGGGCGCCGGCGCTCAGGACCGCCCGAAATTCTTCGATGATTTCTCCGGCTCATTCGCGATCACCAACGACTATCGCTTTCGCGGCGTCTCGCAGACCATGCGTGATTCGGCCCTGTAAGCGGCGCTGGAGTGGACGCATGACTTCGATTTCTTCGTGAAGCCCTATCTCGGGGTCTTCGCCTCGAACGTGAAGTTTCCGAACACGACCAGCGGCGGCAAGGTGCGCGGGCAGGAGATCGAGGCCGACCTCTATGGCGGCATCCGCTTCGAGCTCGTCGGCGTGGCCGTCGATCTCGGCGCCATCCGCTATCTCTACCCAGGCTTCGAGAAGGCTGTCGATCAGCCGTTCAGCCCGGACTGGACCGAGGCCTATGCCAAGCTGAGCTACGATCTCGGCTTCGCCACGCTGCAAGGCGCGTATTTTTATGCCCATAGTTTCACGCTCAATGGTGGCCATGGTCACTACGTCAACGGCGGCGCCGATGTGCCGCTGCCCTTCGCCTGGGACGCGGTGCTCGGCCTGCGCGTCGGGCGGCAATGGATCCAGAAGGAGACCAATGTCGGGCTGCCCGATTACACCGATTGAAGCGTCAGCCTGTCGAAGGATCTGATCGGCTTCAGCTGGTCGGTCGCCTATGTCGACACGACGGTGAAGAAGGGCGCGCGCATGGCCGGTGGCGGAGTCGTCGATGGTCGCGTGAGCCGGTCCGCGAACCCGGGCGTCGTCGCGGCGGTAACCTGGAAATTCTGAGCGCGCGCGGCATGGAGCCGCGATGCTGCCGGTTTCGAGAAACTTTCCCGGTCAATGAAACCGAAGCGCCCAGCCACGCGTATAGCCTAGACGGCGGCGAACTCTTCGGGAGGCGGACATGATGCGCGCTAGATTGCTTGCTCTCGGCCTTGCATGTGGCGTCGGATTGATTGGCCCATCGGCACATGCGTTGCTTGTGTACGCCGTCGACAGCGGCAACAGCCTGTTGACGTTCGACAGCGCGACTCCTGGCACGATCGGATCGTCGGTCGGCATTTCGGGGTTGCAGGCGGGCGAGTCGATCCGCGGCATCGATTTCCGTCCGGCCAATCTCGGGTTGTTCGCTCTCGGAAGCACCAGCCGACTCTATTCGGTCAACCAGACGACGGGCGCGGCGAGTCAGGTCGGCGTCGCAGGCGCATTCAACTTGAATGGCGCCTCGTTCGGCTTCGATTTCAATCCGGTGCCCGACCGCATTCGCGTCACCAGCGACGCCGATCAGAATCTGCGGTTGAATCCCGGTGACGGCACATTGACGGCCACCGATAGCGCGCTCGCCTATGCGCTCGGGGACCCCAATGCCGGGGCGAATCCGAACGTGGTCGGGTCGGCCTACACCAACAGCTTCGGTCCTTCGCCGCGCGCGACGCCGGGCACGACGCTCTACGGCATCGACTCGGCGCTCGATATCCTGGTGACGCAGAATCCGCCCAATGCCGGCACGCTCAACACAGTGGGCGCTCTCGGCTTCAACACCAGCGATCTGGTCGGCTTCGACATCGTGTCGACCGGCGGAGTCGATCTGGCGTTCGCATCCTTGACCACACCCGGTGCGGCATCCTCAGGCCTGTACGCCATCAATCTGTCGACGGGCGCTGCTACGCTGGTCGGCGGCATCGGCGCAGACTCGGCGATCGTGGCGCTCGCGATACCGGTCGAGGCGGTGCCGGAGCCGGCGACGATGATGATCTTCGGCGCGGGTTTGCTGGGTCTGCTCGGTCTCGGCACGCGGCGCAAGCAGTCGATTTGAATCGGGTGACGCGTATCAGGGGCGCACACCCGGCGTTTCCATTTTCATTCCGCGGGCGCGGGACATCAGGAAGAGCTCGAGCGCGGTGAACTCGGGCGCGCCATAGGCGTAGGATTCGGCGCGCACGCCGATCATGCAGTTGCGCATGCGGCGCTGCAGCGAGCCGAGGCTCTGCCATTCCAGCCGATAGATCGGATAGCCGGTCGGGTGCGCTTGCGGGATCGGGGCGCTGCCGAGCTTCTGGCCCCAGTTCTCGTCATGGCAATTGGCGCAGGAGAGGTTGAGCTGGCCGATGCGATTTTCGTAGAGCGCGCGGCCCTGGGCCAGCGCCGGTTCGAGCCGCGGGTCCTCGCTCGGTGTGACCGGCATGCCGCGCGATTGATGCGCGACATAGGCCGTGAGCGCGAGCGCATCGCGCCCCTCGCGCGCCAGCGGCGACGCCTCCTGCCGGATCGCGCGGCATTGCTCGATGCGGCCGGCGAGATCGATCGGCGCGGCTTGCATCGCATCGAAACTCGGATAGCGCGCCGCGACTCCCGCCATCGTGACCGCGGCGTCGCCATGACAATCACCGCAGCTCTTGCCCGCGGCGCCGGCCTTCGCGCGCCACAGCTCCTCGCCCTCCAGCACCGAGAGCATGCCGGGATTGGACATGTCGTCGCTTTGCATCGCCTGGGTCTCCCGGCTCATGAACTCGAAGCCGGAGCGGCGCTCGGCGAGCGGGATGGTCTGCGCGACCACGACGGCGAGGGCGAGCGTCAGCGCGGCGCCGATGCCGATCGCCAGAAGGCGCGGCGCGTTCATGTCACCGTGATCGTCGCGCGCTCCTCGCGGATCTCACCGGTATCCTCGGTCCAGCGGAAGATCAGCTCGCCGCTGCGCGTCGCGATGGTCTTGAACGCGATGAAGGGATTGGCGGCGATCGCGGGATGCAGCTCGGCGGCGAAGATCGTCGCACCGTCGTAGATGCATTCGAATCTGTTGATGATGTGCCGCGGCACGAGGCTGCCATTGGGAAGCGGTCGGAAGCCGGTCTCCATCGGATGCTGCACGAGCGTGCGGATCTCGATGATGTCGCCGTGTTTGGCGGTCGCGGGCAGATTGATCAGGGCGCGCGCCATGGCTCAGCTCTCGATGCAAGCGGGCAGGGTGACGATGAGTTCCGCGCTGGCCGACCAGAAGCTGCCGTCC